>NZ_JBHUAF010000055.1:0-32222 GCF_042789895.1 Kitasatospora sp. NPDC056783 | reverse complement strand
CGCACCGCCGGAGAAAGGGCTCAGCCCTTCTGCATGACCTCGGGCTCGTGCCGGCGCTGGAGCCGGGTCACGACGATGCCGATGACCACCGAGATGACGACCAGCACGCCCGCGTCGATCGCCCACTGGGCGACGCTGTGCTTCCAGAGCGGGTCGTAGTTGGGGTTCTGGAAGTCCTTGTTCCAGGGCCCCATCAACGTGGACAGGTCAAGCGTCGTGGCGACGATGCCGGTTCCCCAACGGGCCGGCATCAGCCACGCGCCCTGCTCCAGGCCGGGCTTGCTGAAGATCTGGAAGAGGCAGCCGGTGAAGACGACCTGGATGATGGCGAACATGACCAGCAGCGGCATGGTCTTCTCGGCGGTCTTCACCAGGGCCGAGATCATCAGGCCGAACATCATCGCGGTGAAGCTGAGCAGGATCATGCCGATGGTCATCTCGATGACCGGCAGGTTCTTCACGATCAGGCCGGTTTCGGGGAGCTTGCGCGGCAGGAAGCCGACGGCGGAGATGAGGGCGCCCTGGATCACGCTGAAGAAGCCCAGCACGATGACCTTGGACATCATGTACGCCGAGCGGGAGAGGCCGGTGGCTCGTTCCCGCTCGTAGATCGCCCGTTCCTTGATCAGCTCTCGGACCGAGTTGGCCGCTCCGGAGAAACAGGCGCCGATCGCGAGGATCATGATGATCGTCGCGGCCCCGCTGTTGAGGTGGAGCTGTGACTTCGGGTTGGGCGCCAGCCCTGCCTCGTTCGGCACCAGCACACTGACCGCGCCGATGACGGCGGGCAGCAGTACGGACAGCGCGAGGAAGCCGCGGTCCGAGGCGAGCACCGACATGTAGCGGCGCATCAGCGTCCACAGCTGTGAGCCCCAGCTCTGCGGCTTCGGCGGCCTGACGGCCTCCTGGGCGACCTGGGCGTGCTGCACCTCGCCCGCCTCCACGGTCGGCGCGGAGTACTGCTGGTAGTGCACGGAGCCCCGGTAGCGGCCGGCCCAGTCGTGGTCCGGGTAGTTCTCGAAGGCCTGGAAGACATCCGCCCAGGTCTCGTACCCGAAGAAGTGCAGCGCCTCGTCCGGCGGGCCGAAGTAGGCCACCGAGCCGCCCGGCGCCATCACCAGCAGCCGGTCGCAGAGTGCGAGTTCGGCCACCGAGTGGGTGACGACCAGGATCGTGCGGCCGTCGTCGGCGAGGCCGCGCAGCATCTGCATGACCTCTCGGTCCATGCCCGGGTCGAGGCCCGAGGTGGGCTCGTCCAGGAAGATCAGCGAGGGCTTGGTGAGCAGTTCCAGGGCGACCGAGACGCGCTTCTGCTGGCCGCCGGAGAGCGCGGTGATCTTGTTGTCGGCACGCTTGTCCAGGCGCAGCTCGTACAGCACCTCGTCGATCCGGGCGTCGCGTTCGCGGGCCTCGGTGTCGCCGGGGAAGCGCAGCTGGGCCGCGTACTTGAGGCCCTTCCGGACGGTGAGCTCGCGGTGCAGGATCTCGGACTGCGGCACCAGGCCGATGCGCGAGCGGAGCTCGGCGAACTGCTTGTAGAGGTTTCGGCCGTCGTAGAGGACCTCGCCGCGGTCGGCCGGGCGGTAGCCGGTGAGGGCGCGCAGCAGCGTTGACTTGCCGGAGCCGGACGGGCCGATGACCGCGACCAGGGACTTCTCGGGGACGCCG
Organism: Kitasatospora sp. NPDC056783; assembly: GCF_042789895.1. Taxonomy (NCBI): domain Bacteria; kingdom Bacillati; phylum Actinomycetota; class Actinomycetes; order Kitasatosporales; family Streptomycetaceae; genus Kitasatospora; species Kitasatospora sp. NPDC056783. The sequence continues at coordinate 30,554 of NZ_JBHUAF010000055.1, read as the reverse complement.
AAGCTGACGTCGTTGAGCAGGATCTTCCTGCCGCCCTTGTGCTCGACCTCGACGGTCAGGTGGCGGGCGGAGAAGGAGACCGCGCCGGTGTCGACGAACTCCTGGAGCTGGTCGCCGACCAGGACGAAGCCGGAGTGTCCGACGGTCAGCCGGTCCTGCGGGCCCATCAGCTGGCGCTGTACCCGCTGGCCGTTGAGGAATATGCCGTTGTGGCTGCCGAGGTCGATGATCTCGTAGCGGCCGTCCGGGAGCTGGCGCAGCTCGGCGTGGTGGCGGGAGACCTGAAGGTCGGACACCACGATGTCGTTGTCGAGCGCACGGCCGATCCGGACGGTGCGCATGGTCGACGTCAGGTTGCGGATGACGGTCGGCTGCGGCCCCCCACCGCCATTGTGCTGCGGCGGCGCCGGAAAACCCTGCTGGGGGAAATCGCCGTGCTGGGGCTGCTGCACCGGCTGGGCCTGCGGCGGCGTGTACTGCTGCTGCGGGAACGCCTGTTGGGCCTGCGGCTGCCCCTGCCACACCGGCTGCTGTTGCTGTTGCTGCTGGTACGGATCGTGCTGCGGCCAGCCCTGCTGCGGGGCGGGCCGCTGGGGCGTGGGCACCGGGCCGCGGCTGGTGACGGCCTCGTGCATCGGGGTGTCCTGCGGAGCACCGGTCTGCGGAGCACCGGTCTGCGGGGCGGCGGCGTGCGCGGGTGCGGAGAAGCCGAGCCGGGGGCCGTTGTCCGGGTTGCCGAGGTTGACCACGGCACCGGGGAACAGCTGGGCCTGCATGGTGCGGGCACCGGCCACGTACGTTCCGTTGGTGCTGCCGTGGTCGTCCAGCTGCCAACCGCTGCCGTTGAAGCTCATGGTCCCGTGCTGCCAGGAGACCCTGGCGTCGTCGAACGGGAAGTCCGACTGCGGGTTGCGCCCGATGGTGTAGGACCGCCCGGGCTCCAGAGTCCGCTGCTGTCCGTTGATCTCTATGACGAGTTGCGGCACTGCTCGCCTGCCCCGCTCTCTCGGTTCCCCCGAATTGTGGCCCCCGGCCGGGGGTGCGCTGTTCCTCTGACTGACGGGGGGAATCATTCCAGCCTGCCGACCGCCGATGAAAGTCACCCCGGGTGACTGTGACCAGGCTGCTACCGACCCTGGAGCCCCCGCGTCCCGCGAGGTGGGACGGGTGCTCCTGGGCCGCCGGGCGCCCGGTAGCGTGGGAGGCACCATGAACGCATCGCCCCTGGCCGCTGAGCCCCTCCCCGCCGCCCAGCACCGGACCGCGGACGAGCGCACCCTGCTCGTCAAGGTGTTCGGCAAGGACCGCCCCGGCATCACCGCCGGCCTCTTCGCGACGCTGGCCGGTTTCGGCGTCGACGTCATCGACATCGAGCAGGTCGTCACCCGTGGCCGCATCACGCTGTGCGCCCTGGTCACTCCTCCCCCCGCCCCCGGTGCCGAGGGTGGGCTGCGCGCCACCGTCCACCGCTGGGCCGACGAACAGAAGCTCCAGGCCGAGATCCTCTCCGGCATCGGTGACAACCGGCCGCGCCGCGAGGGCCGCTCGCACGTCACGGTGCTCGGCAACCCGTTGACCGCCGCCGCCGTCTCCGCGCTCACCTCCCGGATCACCGCTTCCGGCGGCAACATCGACCGTGTCTTCCGGCTCGCCAAGTACCCGGTCACCGCGGTCGAGCTGGCCGTCTCCGGTGTGGCCACCGACGAGCTGCGGGCCGCGCTGGCCCAGGAGGCGGCCACCCAGCGGGTGGACGTCGCGGTGGTCGCCGCCGGCCTGGAGCGCCGGGCCAAGCGCCTGGTGGTCATGGACGTCGACTCCACTCTCATCCAGGACGAGGTGATCGAGCTGTTCGCCGCCCACGCGGGCTGCGAGGAGAAGGTCGCCGAGGTGACGGCGGCGGCGATGCGCGGTGAGCTGGACTTCGCCGAGTCGCTGCGGGCCCGGGTGGCGCTGCTGGCCGGGCTGGACGCCTCGGTGACCGAGAAGGTGCGCGCCGAGGTCCGTTTCACGCCGGGCGCGCGCACCCTGATCCGCACGCTCCAGCGCCTCGGCTACCAGGTCGCGGTGGTGTCCGGAGGGTTCACCCAGGTCACCGACCATCTGGTGGAGCAGCTGGGGCTGGACTTCGCGGCCGCGAACACCCTGGAGGTGGTGGACGGCAGGTTCACCGGCCGGGTGGTCGGCGAGATCGTGGACCGGGCGGGCAAGGCCCGCTGGCTGGCCCGCTTCGCCGAGCAGGCGAAGGTGCCACTGGAGCAGACGGTGGCGATCGGGGACGGCGCCAACGACCTGGACATGCTGAACGCGGCCGGGCTCGGGGTGGCGTTCAACGCCAAGCCTGTGGTGCGCGAAGCCGCCGACACGGCGGTGAACGTGCCGTTCCTGGACACCGTGCTGTACCTGCTGGGCATCACCCGCGAGGAGGTCGAGGCGGCCGACGCGCTGCACGGCACCCCGACCGAGTAGAGCCCGGTCGAAGCGGGGTCCTCCCGAGAGGGCTCGCCCTGGTCAGGGCCGATGGAGTGAGGCCCACCCACGAGAAGGGCCTGCGGACGCACCGAGGGGCGCGCGGATCAATTCCGCGCGCCCCTCATGAATGTTCCCGGACCCGTCCCTCACGGACGCCGCGGGGCTTGGCTCCCCCGGGCGTCGCCGAGGTCAGTCCTGCGGGGTGTGGTACGAGACCAGCTCGGCCGTGCCCGGCTCGACGCCCTTCCAGGAGCCTTTGAAGCTGAGCACCGCGATCGCCGCCGTCGGGAAGCCCCCGAGCCGCAGCCGCTCCAGCGCGTCCCGGTCTCCGGCGTCCCCGGCCAGTACCTGGGTCAGGCCCAGCACGCCCGGGTTGTGGCCGACCAGCACCAGGTCCGAGTACTCCTCCGGGGTCTCCTGGATCACGGCGATGATCTCGCCGGGGCTGGCCTCGTAGACCCGGTCCTCGTACACCGTCTTGCGGGCCCGCTTGGGCAGCTCGTGCGCCGCCAGCTTCCAGGTCTCGCGGGTGCGCAGCGCGGTGGAGCAGAGCACGTAGTCGGGGTTGATGCCGGAGTCGACCATCCAGCGGCCGGCATCCGGGGCCTGGTGGCGGCCCCGGTCGGCCAGCGGCCGCTCGTGGTCGTCCACCCCGTTCGGCCAGTCGGCCTTGGCGTGGCGGAGAACGATGATCCTGCGGGGTGTGTCGGCGCTCATACCCAGCAAGCTTGGCAGAAAAGCGGCCCGGGGGCGCGATGCTCCCGGGTGCCGCCACTCCGAGGGGCGAGGAGTGCCATCACGCCCCGTCCGGAAGGGCGTCAGGCGGCGTACGGGCCGGGTACGTGCGGGCCGGGTGACGCATGGGCCCGGTGGCGTACGGGCGTCCGTCAGCCGATCGAGGAGGCGATGGTGGCGATGATCGACACCAGCACCGCGATGGCGACGATGGCGAGGGCGATGCGGCCGAGCTGCTTGCGGCCGTCGGTGGGGTTGGGATCGAGAACGGGCATGTCCGGGATTCTCCCATCCCGAACACGCCCGCCGTCCGCTGGCCCCGCCGCCTTGGCCGGGCCTTGACCTTCTCCGTCAGGTTGTGGCCTTCGCCACCAGGTCCCGGCGCTCGCTGTCGGGTCTCGGCCTTCGTTGTCGGGCCCCGCCCCCACCGCACCCGCCCGTCGGCGTCACGCCTTGGCCTGCTCCTGCTCCACCGGGTGCACCGCCTCGTCCTCGATGTGCCGGGCCCGCGCCGCGCGCAGGCCGAACAGCATCTGCGGCACCAGCAGCAGAGCGAGGAAGCCCAGCGGCCAGTACCACTCGCCGGTGGCCTGGTAGATCCGGCCGATCAGGATCGGGCCCGGGACGGAGATCAGGTAGCCGAAGCCCTGGGCGAAGACGGACAGCTGCGCCACCCCGCCCGCGGTCCGGGCGCGCAGCCCGATCATCGTCAGCACCAGCGGGAAGGCGCAGTTGGACAGGCCCACCAGGACCGCCCAGACCCATGGCGCCCCGGCCGGGGCGAGTGCCAGTCCGGCGTAACCGGCGATGCCGCAGGCCGCCAGGACCACCACGAACAGCCGCTGGTCGCCGCGCCGGGCGGCCAGGTTGGGCAGGACGAAGGAGACCGGTACGCCGATCACCATGGTGACCGCGAGCAGCACCCCGGAGGTGCCCTTGTCGATGCCCGAGTCCTGGAAGATCTTCGGCAGCCAGCCCATCACCACGTACGCGCCGGTGGCCTGGAGGCCGAAGAAGCCGGCCAGCGCCCAGGCCGTGCGGCTGCGGGTGATCGGCAGCCTGACGGGGGCCGCAGCGCCGTCGGCACGCTCGCCGCGCTCGCGCTTGGCGATCAACAGTGGCAGCCAGAGCAGCAGGGCGAGCGCGCCCAGTCCGGCCCAGACGCCCAGGCCGTAGCGCCAGTCACCGCCGAGCGCGTTGGTCAGCGGCACGCTGACGAGGGCGGCCAGCGCGGTGCCGGCGGACAGCGCCATGGAGTACAGGCCGATCATCGGACCGACCTTCTCCGGGAAGTACCGCTTGATCACCACCGGCAGCAGCACGTTGGAGACCGCCACACCGGCCAGCGCGAGCGCGGTGAAGAGCAGGAAGACCGCGGTACCGCCGGCGAAGGAGCGGGCCAGTACGCCGGCGGTGATCGCGCCCATGCCGGCCGTGATCACGGCGATCGGGCCGATCCGGCGGGCCGCGACGGGCGCGGCGAAGCCGAACAGCGCGAAGCACAGCGACGGGACGGCGGTGAGCAGCCCGGCGAGCGTCGGGTTCATCCCGAGGCTGGCGCGGACGGGGTCGAGCATCGGCCCGAGGCTGGTGACCACGGGACGCAGGTTCATGGCGGCGGCGGCGATCGCGACGGCGAACAGCACGCCCAGGTACTTGGCGGATCCGGAGGCGGGCCGCTCGGTCTGTGGTGGCGGAGTCCCGGTCCGGGAGGAGGAAGCGGTGGTGTCAGCTGCGGGCATGAGGATCATCATAGAATGATGGGATGAATTGATGCATCCTGGAATTGGCATGATGTGCCGACCGTTCTCCACCGGCCCCCCTTCCACCCAGGCCCCCACCCGAGCCGTAGTCGCAAGGAGTCCCCGTGGCGCTGTCCTCCCCGAGGCGCACCCCGCTGTCCGATCAGGTGATCGCACAACTGCGTGCCCAGATCACGTCCGGGGAGTGGCCGGTCGGCTCCCGCATCCCCACCGAGGCCGCGCTGGTCGAGCAGTTGGGCGTCGCCCGCAACACCGTCCGGGAGGCCGTCCGCGCCCTCGCCCACAACGGCCTGCTCGACATCCGGCAGGGTTCCGGCACCTACGTCCTGGCCACCAGCGAGCTGGCCGGAGTCATGCACCGCCGCTTCGCCGACGCCGACCAGGCACAGGTCGCCGAGCTGCGGGCAGCACTGGAGACCTCCGCGGCGGGCCTCGCCGCCCACCGCCGCACCGCGCGCGACCTGGAGATGCTGGACGGCTCGCTGGCCCGCCGGGAGGCCGCCTGGCAGTCCGGCGACGCCGAGGACTTCATCCAGGCCGACGCCGCCTTCCACCAGGCCGTGGTGGCCGCCGCCCACAACGACGTCCTGCTCGCCGTCTACGCCGACCTCGGCGAGGTCACCCGCGAGCACCTGCGGCACGACGTGGGCCCGGAGCTGATCGCCGAGCGCTACATCGGCCACCACACCATCCTGGAGGCCATCCGGTCCGGCGACGCCCAGCGCGCCTCGGTCGAGGCCGGCCGGGCCATCGGCGTCTGCGCCCCCGCCGAGGTCTGACCACCCACCGAGGTCTGACCACCCGTCCGGGACCCGCCCCCGGCCCGGGCCCGCGCCCCGGCTCCCCACCCGACCCCCTCCCGACGAGACACCGCTGCCCCGGCCCTCCCACGAGGGAGCGCCGGGGCAGCGGTGTACGGGCGGAGCGTCAGGCGCCGATGGCGTGCAGACCGCCGTCGACGTGAACGATCTCACCGGTGGTCTTCGGGAACCAGTCCGACAGCAGCGCGACGATGCCGCGGCCCGCCGGCTCCGGGTCGCTCAGGTCCCACTTCAGCGGGGAGCGGTGGTTCCAGGTGTCGGCCAGCTCGCCGAAGCCCGGGATGGACTTGGCGGCCATCGAGCCGATCGGACCGGCCGAGACCAGGTTGCAGCGGATGTTCCGCTCGCCCAGGTAGCGGGCCAGGTAGCGGTTGGTCGACTCCAGGGCGGCCTTGGCCGGGCCCATCCAGTCGTACTGCGGCCAGGCGAACTGCGCGTCGAAGGTCAGGCCGACCACCGACCCGCCGTCCTGCATCAGCGGCAGCAGCGCCGTGGTGAGCGACTTCAGCGAGTACGCCGAGACGTGCATCGCGGTGGCCACGGACTCCCACGGGGTGTCCAGGAAGCTGCCGCCCAGCGCGTCCTGCGGCGCGAAGCCGATGGAGTGGACGATGCCGTCCAGGGTCGGCAGGTGCTCGCGGACCTGGTCGGCGATGCCGGCCAGCTGCTCCGCGTTGGACACGTCCAGCTCCAGCACCTTGACCGGGTGCGGCAGCTTCTTGGCGATCCGCTCGGTGAGGCTCGGGCGCGGGAAGGCGGTGAGGATGATCTCCGCGCCCTGCTCCTGCGCGAGCTTGGCGGTGTGGAAGGCGATGGAGGACTCCATCAGCACACCGGTGATCAGGATCCGCTTGCCTTCGAGGATTCCACTCATGATCAGTGACCCATGCCCAATCCGCCGTCGACGGGAACGACGGCTCCGGTGATGTACGCGGCCTCGTCCGACGAGAGGAACCGCACGGTGGAGGCGACCTCGGAGGGCGCCGCATAGCGGCCCAGCGGCACGCCCGCGACGATCTCCGCGCGGCGCTCGTCACTGAGCACGGCGGTCATGTCGGTGTCGACGAAGCCGGGGGCGACCACGTTGACGGTGATGTTGCGCGGGCCGAGCTCGCGCGCCAGCGACCGGGCGAAGCCGACCAGGCCGGCCTTGGAGGCGGCGTAGTTGGCCTGGCCCGGGGAGCCGGACAGGCCCACCACGGAGGAGATCAGCACGACGCGGCCCTTCTTGGCGCGCATCATCAGCTTGGAGGCGCGCTTGACCACCCGGAAGGTGCCGGTCAGGTTGGTGTCCAGGACGGAGGTGAAGTCCTCCTCGGACATCCGCAGCATCAGGGTGTCCTTGGTGATGCCCGCGTTGGCGACCAGCACCTCGACCGCGCCCTGCTTCTGCTCGATCTCCGTGAAGGCGGCGTCGACCTGCGCGGCGTCCGTGATGTCACAGCGGACCGCGAGGACGTCGTACTTGGCCAGTGCCTCGGGCACCTCGCCCGAACGGCTGGTGATGGCCACCTTGTCGCCCGCTTCGGCGAAGGCCTGGGCGATCGCGAGGCCGATGCCCCGGTTTCCTCCGGTGACGAGAACCGAGCGGCTCAACGATCCACCTCTCTCCGTGTGTGAGCACGTACACAGAATCGCGTACGCAGTGTGACGCTATCGGGCGGTCGGCGGCGGCGGCGCATCGGGCTCCCACAGCGCCGCCCCGGCGGATCTGTCGCAATCCGACAATCCGCACCCGTCCAGGTCACCCCGGTGGCGGACATCGCCCAGGCCCGGGCGTTGCCCGGATCGGGGCGACTGTACGGGAACAACACGCACCGGCGCACCCGTTGCCCCCGTGGTGCTCGCCGGCCCGGGATCGGCCGTACCGATTCCCGACCATCCCGGCGAGCGACGAAGGCAGAGCGGATGACCAAGGCACGGCCCGGGAGCACCCACCGACGCGGACGACTGCTGGCCCTCACCGCCCTGGCGGCCGGCCTGGGCGCGGCCGCCTGGTCGCTGCGCGACCTGCCGGCGGCGTTCGGGCGGCGGCCGGACGGCGAGCGCGAGGAGCGGGTGCGCAACTCCCCGCAGTACCGCGACGGCGTCTTCCACAACGCGCCCTCCGCGCTCGCCCGCACCGCGGGGGCCCCCGGCTTCGACGGCGCCACCGCCCGCCGGATGCTGTTCGAGCGGGCCGGCCGCGTCCCCGCCCACCCGGTGCCGACCGTCCGCCCCGCCACCCCGCCCGGTCCGGCCGCCCAGGGTGTGGAGGTCACCTGGTACGGGCACGCCTCCGCGCTGGTGGAGGTCGAGGGCTTCCGGGTGCTGCTCGACCCGATCTGGAGCGATCGCTGCTCCCCCGCCGCGCACGTCGGCCCCAAGCGGCTGCACCCGGTGCCGGTGGAGCTGGAGGAGCTGCCGCCGGTCGACGCGGTACTGATCTCGCACGACCACTACGACCACCTGGACATGGCGACGGTCAAGCGCCTGGTGCGCAGCCAGTCCGCGCCCTTCGCGGTGCCGCTCGGCATCGGCGCCCACCTGCGCCGCTGGGGAGTCCCCGAGCACCGGATCATCGAGCTGGACTGGGGCGAGACCTGCACCCTGGGCGACCTGGTGCTCACCCTGACCTCCGCGCACCACTTCTCCGGCCGCGGGCTGACCCGCAACACCACCCTGTGGGGCTCCTGGGTGATCGCCGGCCCGCGCCGCAAGGTCTTCTACACCGGTGACTCCGGCTACTTCGAGGGCTACGCCCGGATCGGCGAGCAGCACGGCCCGTTCGACGCCGCGCTGGTCCAGATCGGCGCCTACGACGAGGCCTGGGCGGACATCCACATGACGCCCGAGGACGCCGTGCTCGCGCATCGGGACCTGGCGGCCGGCCTGCTGGTGCCCGTCCACTGGTGCACCTTCAACCTGGGCCTGCACCCGTGGTCCGAACCGATCGAACGGCTGGTGAAGGCGGCCAAGGACCAGGCGGTCCCGCTGGCGGTGCCGCGCCCCGGCGAGCGGGTGGACGTCGACAACCCGCCGGAGCCGGACGGCTGGTGGGAGAGCGTCGGCTGACTCGCCCGTCCGTCGCCCGCAGAAGCCCCTCCACCGCCCGGAGGAGGAGGCGGCGGTCCCAGGAGAACGGGTCGGCACACGAACCGCGCTCTCCGAAACCGGAGCACACCGGTCTGAATGCGCTGGCCGGAAACCCGGTGGACGGGAAATGATGCGGTGGGGGCGCCCCCGCGCCCGCACCGTCACCCTCCGCGACCTGGGAGCCCGATTGCCTCCGATCCGTCCGGCCGACAGCTCCGGCGCCCCGCACGGGCGCGCCGTCGACCCGCTGTTCCTCGCCCTGCCGCTGCGCGCCCTCGCCGACGTGGCCCTCACGCGCGCCCGCGAACTGGGCGCGAGCCACGCCGACTTCCGTCTGGAGCGGATCCGCAGTGCCTCCTGGCGGCTGCGCGACGCGCGTCCGGCCGGCACCTCCGACAGCGTGCGGCTCGGTTTCGCCGTCCGGGTGCTGCTGGACGGCGCCTGGGGCTTCGCCGCCGGTGTCGACCTCACCTCCGGCGGGGCGGCCCTGGTCGCCGAGCAGGCCGTCGCGGTGGCCCGGCTCTCCGGCGGGATCAGCCGGGCGGCCGGCTCCACCGAGCGGGTCGAGCTGGCCGACGAGCCGGTGTACCGGGACGTCACCTGGGTCTCCGCGTACGAGCTCAACCCCTTCGAGGTGCCGGACGCCGAGAAGACGGCGCTGCTCGCCGAGCGCAGCTCCGAGCTGCTCGCCGCCGTGGGCGTCTCGCACGTCCAGGCGTTCCTGGAGACCGTCCAGGAGAACAAGTTCTACGCGGACACCGCGGGCACGATGACCACCCAGCAGCGGATCCGGGTCCACTCCGAGCTGGAGGCGACCTCGGTCGACGAGCGCACCGGCGCCTTCGACTCGATGCGCACCCTGGCCCCGCCGGTGGGCCGCGGCTACGAGTTCGTCGCGGGGGTCCGGGGGGCGTCCGCCGACGGCTGGGACTGGGACGCGGAGATCGCCGAACTGCCCGTCCTGCTGGCCGAGAAGATGAAGGCGCCGAGCGTCGAGGCCGGCCGCTACGACCTGGTCGTCGACCCGACCAACCTCTGGCTGACCATCCACGAGTCGATCGGCCACGCCACCGAACTGGACCGCGCGCTCGGCTACGAGGCCGCCTACGCCGGCACCTCCTTCGCCACCTTCGACCAGCTCGGCTCGCTGAAGTACGGCTCCGAGCTGATGCACGTCACCGGCGACCGCACCGCCGAGCACGGCCTGTCCACCATCGGGTACGACGACGAGGGTGTGGCCACCCAGTCCTGGGACCTGGTCAAGGACGGCGTGCTGGTCGGCTACCAGCTCGACCGCGGCATGGCCGCGCTGAAGGGCTTCGAGCGCTCCAACGGCTGCGCCTTCGCGGACTCCCCGTCGCACGTCCCGGTGCAGCGGATGGCCAACGTCTCGCTGCGGCCCGCGGCCGACGGACCGGACACCGAGGGCCTGTTCGCCGGGGTGGAGAAGGGCCTGTACATCGTGGGCGACCGCTCGTGGTCCATCGATCAGCAGCGCTACAACTTCCAGTTCACCGGGCAGCGCGCCTACGCCATCAAGGACGGCGAGCTCGCCGGGCAGGTCAAGGACTTCGCCTACCAGGCCACGACCACGGACTTCTGGGGCTCGATGGCCGCGGTCGGCGGCCCGCAGACCTACCGCCTCGGCGGCGCCTTCAACTGCGGCAAGGCGCAGCCCGGGCAGATCGCGGCGGTCAGCCACGGCTGCCCGTCGGCGCTGTTCCGGAACGTCAACGTGCTCAACACCCAGCAGGAGGCGGGTCACTGATGACCGCGAAGCAGCCCCACGAACTCGTCGAGCTGGCGCTCGGCCTCTCCCGCGCCGACGGCTGCGTGGTGATCGCCGACGAGGCGTCGACCGCCAACCTGCGCTGGGCGGGCAACGCCCTGACCACCAACGGCGTGACCCGCGGCAGCAGTCTCACCGTGATCGCCACCGTGGCCGGCACCCAGGGGACCGCCTCCGGTGTGGTCTCCCGTTCGGCCGTCACCGCGCAGGAGGTGGAGGGGCTGGTGCGGGCCGCCGAGGAGGCCGCCCGCGCGGCCGGCCCGGCCGAGGACGCCCAGCCGCTGATCGCCGACCGGCCCTCCTCACCGGACTTCACCGAGCCGCCCGCGCTGACCTCCATCGAGGTGTTCGACGCCTTCGGCCCGGCCCTCGGCGAGGCCTTCGCCCGCGCCGCCGCCCAGGGCGAGCTGCTGTACGGCTTCGCCCGGCACGAGGTGACGTCCAGCTACCTGGGCAGCTCCACCGGCCTGCGGCTGCGCCACGACCAGCCCACCGGCATGGTCGAGATCAACGCCAAGACCGCCGACCTGTCCAGTTCGGCCTGGGTCGGCGCCGGCACCCGGGACTTCGCCGACGTCGACGTCGCCGCCCTGCACACCGAGCTGACCAAGCGGCTCGGCTGGGGCGCCCGCAAGGTGGACCTGCCGGCCGGCCGCTACGAGACGCTGCTGTCGCCCTCGGCCGTCGCCGACCTGCTGGTCTGTCTCAACTGGGCCTCCGGCGGCCGGGACGCCCACGAGGGCCGGACGGTCTTCTCCAAGCCCGGCGGGGGCACCCGGCTCGGCGACAGGCTCGGCGGCCTGCCGCTGACGCTGCGCTCCGACCCGCGCGAGCCCGGCCTGGAGGCCGCGCCGTTCGTACTCACCCACTTCACCGGAGCCGATGCCTCGGTCTTCGACAACGGCCAGCCGATCGACGCCACCGAGTGGATCCGCGAGGGCGTGCTGAACGACCTGATCACCACCCGCCACGCGGCCGCCCTCACCGGCCTGCCGCTGCGCCCGGCGATCGACAACCTCGTGCTGGAGACGGCGGACCAGCAGTCGGCGCCGACCCTGGACGAGATGATCGCCCGCACCGGGCGCGGCCTGCTGCTCACCTGCCTCTGGTACATCCGCGAGGTGGACCCGGCGACGCTGCTGCTCACCGGCCTCACCCGGGACGGCGTCTACCTGGTGGAGAACGGCGAGGTCGTCGGCGAGGTCAACAACTTCCGGTTCAACGAGTCCCCGGTGGGCCTGCTGGACCGGATCACCGAGGTGGGCCGCACCGAGCGCTGCCTGCCCCGCGAGTGGAACGACTACGTCACCCGCACCGCGATGCCACCGGTGCGTGTCGCGGACTTCAACATGAGTTCGGTCAGCCAGGCCTCTTAGCCACCGACCGACGGGGGGATACGAGAGACATGATGGACGAGAAGCGCCTGGTCAGGTCGAGCAAGATGCTGTCGCGCGTCCTGCGCCACGAGCCCGCTCTGGTCGGGGTGACGCCGGACGGGGCCGGCTGGGTCCGGGTCGACGAATTGCTCGCCGGGCTCGCCGCACGGGGCAGACCGCTCACCCGGGCCGAGCTGGACCACATCGTCGCGACCGACGACAAGCGCCGCTTCGGCTACTCGCCGGACGGTCTCTCGATCCGCGCCAACCAGGGCCACACGGTGGCGGTCGACCTCGGTCTGGCCGCCGCCGTGCCGCCGCCGGTGCTCTACCACGGCACCGCCGACCGGCACCTGGCGGCGATCTTCCGCGAGGGCCTGCTCCCGATGGCCCGCCGGGACGTCCACCTCTCGGCGGACACGGAGACGGCGACCCGGGTCGGCGGGCGGCACGGCCGTCCGGTGGTGCTGACGGTGCACGCGGCGGCGATGGCGGTGGCCGGCCACGAGTTCCGGCTCAGCGAGAACGGCGTCTGGCTCACCGACGCCGTGCCGCCGCGGTACCTCTCCCGGCGCTCGTAGCCCACCGGGCCGCTCGGGCGCCCGCGACCGGAGGGCCTGTCCGCTCCGCCGGACAGGCCCTTGGCGTACCCGACCGGGTGGGTGCCGCGCACCCGGTCTCGTCGCGGCCCGTGCCCGGGCGTACCGTGAGGAGGCCGCGCGGCCAGGCGCGCGGGTGCGCGACGAGGGCGGTAGGACACATGGGAAAGAGCGCCGACGACGGGCGGGTCTTCCGGATCACGGGAGCGCGCAGCAGCCTCACCGAGGACGTCCGGGGACGCCAGCGCCGCTACGTCATCTCGATGCTGGTCCGAACGGCCTGTGTGCTGCTCGCGGTGGTGCTGTGGGACGTCCAGCGGGTGCTGGCGTTCACCGCCCTGGCGGGCGCTGTGCTGCTGCCGTACTTCGCGGTGCTGATCGCCAACGCGGGCCGCGAGCGGGCTCCGGGGCTGCCGAGCACTTTCGACATTCCGCTCGACACCCCGCTGATGCTCGGCCCCGGTGGGACGGGTGGGGCGGGTGCGAACGCTGGTGCGGGAGGGACGAAGGCTGCGGCCACCGATCCTTCACAGGACGTGAACTGACCGTCCTTTTCACGCCAGTTCGCCCCGATCCGGCTCGACGAAAGCTCAAAAGAAGCTCAGATTAATCATGCAAGACCTCCCCATCCGAGGGTCGTGGCGTGACATACTGCGTACGCGCTCCGCATCCCCCGTCGGAGCGACGGACCGACGCCGGGCGGCTCCCCCCGTGGCTGCCCGGCGTCGCCATGCCCGGCTCCGGTCACCCCGGGCGGCCGTGACAGACTGGCGGTGCAGACTCCCCGCCAATCGTTGAGGACGGCCCGATGGACACCCCGCAGACGCCGATCTGCTCCGCCAAGGGCTGCCGGGCGGACGCCGGCTGGGTGCTGGTGTGGAACAACCCCAAGCTGCACACCCCGGACCGCCGCAAGACCTGGCTCGCCTGCGACGAGCACCGCGAGCACCTGTCCCGGTTCCTCGGGGTGCGCGGTTTCCTCAAGGAGGTCGTCGCCTTCGCCGACTGGACCCCCGAGGCCGCCGAGTAGTCGGCCGGGCCCGCGAAGGGCCGTTCCGGCCGGAAGGACCGCTCTAGCCGCCGATCGCGGACATCGGCCGCTCGGGCTGGAGGAACTCCGGGTCGTCTATCCCGGCCCCGGCCTTCTTGCCCCACATCGCCGCCCGCCACAGCGCGGCGAGCTCCGCGTCGTCCGCGCCCGAGCGCAGCGCGGTGCGCAGGTCGGTCTCGCTGGTCGCGAACAGGCAGTTGCGCACCTGACCGTCGGCGGTCAGCCGGGTGCGGTCGCAGGCCCGGCAGAACGGACGGGTGACCGAGGCGATCACGCCCACCCGGCCCGGTCCGCCGTCCACCAGCCAGCGCTCGGCGGGTGCCGCGCCCCGCCCCCCGGACGGCTCGGGAGTGAGCGTGAAGCGCGCCCGCAGCAGGTCCAGGATCTCCGCGGCGGTGACCATCGACGTACGGTCCCAGCCGTGCTGGGCGTCGAGCGGCATCTGCTCGATGAAGCGCAGCTCGTACCCCCGCTCCAGGCACCAGGCCAGCAGGTCGGCCGCCTCGTGGTCGTTGACCCCGCGCATCAGCACCGTGTTGAGCTTCACCGGCGCCAGCCCGGCGGCCTCGGCGGCGGCCAGACCGTCCAGCACGTCCTGGTGGCGGTGGCGGCGGGTGAGGGTGTGGAACACCTCGGGATCGAGAGTGTCCAGCGAGACGTTGATCCGGTCGAGCCCGGCCTCGCGCAGCGCGGTCGCGGTGCGGGCCAGCCCGATGCCGTTGGTGGTCAGCGAGAGTTCCGGCCGCGGCTCCAGTTCGGAGCAGGCGGCCACGACGGCGACCAGCCCGGGGCGCAGCAGCGGCTCGCCGCCGGTGAAGCGGACCTCGCGCACGCCGAGGTCGCGCACCGCGACCGTGACCAGTCGGACGATCTCCTCGTCGGTCAGCAGGTCCGGCTTGGCCAGCCACTGGAGGCCTTCCTCCGGCATGCAGTAGGTGCAGCGGAGGTTGCACCGGTCCGTGAGGGAGACCCTCAGGTCGACGGCCTGTCGTCCGAACGTGTCGAGCAGCACGTGCGTCCTTCCCCGAGATGCGGCCGGCCCGGCCACCGTCACGGCGGGCCGGGCCAGCATAGTCATCGCGGAACGGTCAGTGGGCGCCCAGCCCGGTCAACGAGCGGACCTCGAGTTCAGCGTACTTCGCCGGGTCGGGGCGTTCCTTGGACAGCAGTGTGCCGAGCCAGCCGGCCAGGAAACCGACCGGGATCGAGACCAGGCCGGGGTTCTCCAGCGGGAACCAGTGGAAGTCGGAGTGCGGGAAGAGCGAGGTCTTCGCGCCGGAGACCACCGGGGAGAAGACCACCAGCGCCACCGAGGTGATCAGTCCGGCGTAGACGGAGCTGACCGCGCCGACGGTGGTGAAGCGCTTCCAGAACAGCGAGTAGAGCAGGGTGGGCAGGTTCGCCGAGGCGGCGACCGCGAAGGCGAGGGCGACCAGGGCGGCGGTGTTGAGCTTGTCCGCGAAGAGGCTGAGCACGATCGCCACCGCCCCGATCGCGACCGCGGCCCACTTCGCCGACGACACCTCCTCCTTCTCGGACGCCTTTCCGCGACGGATCACGTTGGCGTAGAGGTCGTGCGCGAAGGAGGCGGAGGAGGCCAGCGTGAGCCCGGCGACCACGGCGAGGATGGTGGCGAAGGCGACCGCCGAGATCACCGCGAGCAGGATCGCGCCGCCGGTGGTCCCGGCGCCCCCGCCGAGCGCCTCGGCCAGCTGCGGGGCGGCGGTGTTGCCCGCCGCGTTCGCCGCCTTGATGGCCTTGGGGCCGACCAGCGCGGTCGCGCCGAAGCCCAGCGCCAGGGTCATCAGGTAGAAGACGCCGATGATGCCGATCGCCCAGAGCACCGACTTCCGGGCCGCCTTGGCGGTGGGGACGGTGTAGAAGCGGACCAGGATGTGCGGCAGGCCGGCGGTGCCGAGGACCAGCGCGATGCCGAGGCTGATGAAGTCGAGCTTGGCGGTGCCGCTGCCGTACTTCTGCCCTGGTTGGAGGAACGCCTCGCCCTTGCCGCTGGCGCTCGCCGCCGCGCCGAGCAGCTCGGAGGGGTTGAAGTGGTACTTGGCCAGCACCAGGACGGTCATCAGCGCGGCGCCGGCGATCAGCAGCACCGCCTTGACGATCTGCACCCAGGTGGTGCCCTTCATTCCGCCTATCACCACATAGACGATCATCAGCGCGCCGACGCCGACGATGGTCCAGCGCTTGGCGGCGTTCCCCTCGGCCCCCAGCAGCAGGGCCACCAGGGTGCCGGCGCCGACCATCTGGGCGAGCAGGTAGAAGATCGACACCACGATGGTGGAGACGCCCGCCGCGGTGCGCACCGGGCGCTGGCGCATCCGGAACGCGAGCACGTCCGCCATCGTGAAGCGGCCGGAGTTGCGCAGCGGTTCGGCGATCAGCAGCAGCGCGACCAGCCAGGCGACCAGGAAGCCGATCGAGTAGAGGAACCCGTCGTAGCCGCTGAGCGCGATGGTCCCGGCGATGCCGAGGAAGGAGGCGGCGGACATGTAGTCGCCGGAGATGGCCAGGCCGTTCTGGAAGCCGGTGAAGCCGCGGCCGCCGGCGTAGAAGTCGGCGGCGCTCTTGGTCTGCCGCCCGGCCCAGACCGTGATGCCGAGGGTGGCCAGGACGAACACGCCGAACAGGGCCGTCGTCAGGCCGCGGTGCTCGGTGGCGGAGCTGGCGAGCAGGGTCATTCGGCGGACTCCCGGGGAGCGTGGACGGCGGCGCCGTGCGCCTCGCGGATCGCCGCGGCGGACGGGTCGATCCGCCGGTCCGCGTAGCGGGCGTACCAGGCGGCGATGACGAAGGTGGTCGCGAACTGCAGCAGCCCGAGCACCAGGGCCACGTTGACGTGACCGACCACCTTGGTGCGCATCAGTCCGGGGGCGTAGCAGGAGAGGAGGACGTAGAGCAGGTACCACAGCACGAAGCCGATGGTGACCGGGAAGGCGAAGCTGCGGAACGAACGCCGCAGCGTGCGGAACTCCGCGCTGTCGTCGATGAGTCGGGCGTCCGTGGCGGCGTTGGTGATCGGCGGCGAATCCACTCTCTCTCCTCGGCGTATGTGTCACACGGGGGACGGTCGAACGTGAGGGTCGTCACAGGTCTGGTGCGCGCCGCGCAATGCTAGGAGCGTCCTGCCCGCCCCGAAAGGGGTTGACCGCGATCAGTCGACCGTTCACCCCCTCGGACCATCCGATTGGCCGAAAAGCAGTCCATAGCGGCGATCACGTCGTCCACGACCGGGATCCGCCCGGCCGCCTCCCCGCCCCGGGAAACGGCCCGGGAAACGGCGCCGGGAAACGCCACCGGCCCGTGCCGGACCCCACACGGGGCGGCACGGGCCGGTGGCGGGAGACCGTTGTCTCAGAACGCGATCCGCACCTTCAGGGCCGAGCGGTCGTCCATCGCGCGGTAGCCGTCCGGAACGCCGTCGAGGTCGACGGTGCGGTCGAACACCAGGCCCGGCTCGATCGCTCCCGAGAGCACGTCCGGCAGCAGCTCGGGTATGTACGCGCGGGCCGGGGCGACGCCGCCGTTCAACGAGACGTTCCGGCCGAACATCTGACCGATGTCGACGCCCGCGCTGCCGCCGTGCGGCACCCCGACGTAGCCCACCGCGCCGCCGTCCCGGGCGATCGAGATGGCCGTGCGCATCGACTCCTCGGTGCCGACCGCCTCCAGCACCGCGTGCGCGCCCTGACCGCCGGTCAGCTCCTTCACCGCCTCGACGGCGTCCTCGCCGCGCTCCGCCACCACGTCCGTCGCACCGAAGCGACGGGCCAGTTCGGTGCGGGCCGCGTGCCGGCCCAGCGCGATGATCCGGCCCGCGCCCAGCCGGTGCGCCGCCAGCACGCCGCACAGCCCGACCGCGCCGTCGCCGACCACCGCCACCGTCGCACCGGGGCGCACCCGCGCCGAGACCGCGGCGTGGTGCCCGGTCGCCATCACGTCGGACAGCGCCAGCAGCCCGGGCAGCAGCTTCTCGTCACCAGCCGCCTCCTTCGGCAGCTTCACCAGCGTCCCGTCCGCGAACGGCACCCGCACCGCCTCGCCCTGGCCGCCGTCCGAGCCGACCTGCCCCCAGAACCCGCCGTGCGGGCAGGAGGTCTGGAGGCCTTCGAGACAGAAGTCACACTTCCCGTCCGACCAGACGAACGGCGCCACCACCAGGTCACCCTTGGCGAAGCCGCGCACCTCGGCGCCGACCTCCTCGACCACGCCCAGGAACTCGTGCCCGATCCGCTGCCCGGCCACCCGCCGCGCCACCCCACGGTAGGCCCACAGGTCGCTGCCGCAGATGCAGGCGTTGACCACCCGCAGCACCACGTCCGTCGGCTGCTGGATCACCGGGTCCGGTACTTCTTCGATCCGGATGTCGTTGGGGCCGTGAATCACGGTGGCACGCATGCGCTTTTCCTTAGCTGAAACGATCTCGACCAGGTGTACGACACCCCCATCGACCACTCTATTCCGGCCGGTCGGTCGGAACATTCCGGCCGGAGTCCCCCGCCCGGCCCCTTATCCTGTTGGACCATGCAACCGATCCAGCCCGAGACCTACGGAGTGCCGCGGACCGCCCCGGTCCCCGCCCAGCGCTCCGCCGCCCCCGCCGGGGGCTTCGCGGTCGTCGACGTCGAGACCACCGGTCTCGGCCGCTCCGACCGCGTCATCTCGGCGGGCGTCTACCAGCTGGACACGGACGGCGACGTCATCGACCACTGGTACACCCTGGTCAACCCCGAGCGGGACCCGGGCCCGGTCTGGATCCACGGCCTCACCGCCGAGTTGCTCTCCTCCGCCCCGACCTTCCCGCAGATCGCCGACGAGTTCGCCGCCCGCCTGGAGAACCGCGTCCTGGTCGCGCACAACGCGCTCTTCGACTGGAACATGATCTCCCGCGAGTTCTCCCGGGCCGGCCTGCGCGCCCCGGTCGAGCAGCGGCTGTGCACCATGGTCCTCTCCCGCGACCTGCGCCTGCCGCTGCCCAACGGCAAGCTGTCCTCGCTCGCGGCCCACTTCGGCGTCCGGCAGCGCCAGGCCCACAACGCCCTGGACGACGCCCGGGTGCTCGCCGAGGCCTTCCGCCCCAGCCTGCGCCTCGCCCGCGACGGCGGCGTGCCGCTGCCGCTCCAGAACTGCGTCGCGGTCACCGATCTCGGTGAGGACGAGCCCGCCGCCCCCGCCCGCAACACCTGGACCGGCGCCACGTACCGCCAGTCCAAGAAGCGCCCGCCCTGCCCGTACCCCAACCCGGGGCGCTGGGAGGACGGCAAGCCGCTGGTCCAGGGCATGCGGGTGGCCATCAGCGGCGACACCGCCACCGACCGCGAGGTCCTGGAGGACCGCGCGGTCGAGGCCGGCCTGCACATCGCCACCTCGGTGAGCCGCCTCACCAGCCTGCTGGTCACCAACGACCCGGACAGCTGGAGCGGCAAGGCCCGCAAGGCCCGTGAGGTCGGCACGCCGGTGGTCGGCGAGGACGCCTTCCTCCAACTACTGCGCGAGGTCGCCCCGCACCCCGGTGCGTGAGCCCGTTGTGAGGTCGGCGTACCGTTCCCATGTGTACCGTTTTCTGCTGACCCGACAGTGGCTGATCACCATCCTGATCGCGCTGCTGCTGATCCCCGCGACGATCAAGCTGGGTTTCTGGCAGCTGCACCGCCACGAGGCGCGGGTGGCCCGGAACGAGCTGATCGGCAAGGCCCTCACGGACGCGCCGGTCCCGTTCGACACCCTGTCGCCGACGCCTGGGTTCGCGGTCCCCAAGGACCTCACCTGGCGCGCGGTGACCGCCACCGGACAGTACGACCCGGCGCACGAGTTCGTGGTCCGCAAGCGGACCGACTCCAGCGGGACCATCGGCTACTTCGTGGTGACCCCGTTCCGGCTCTCCGACGGCAAGGGCACCGTCCTGGTCAACCGCGGCTGGGTCGCCTCCGGCGCCGGGGCCGCCGACTACCCGCCCGTCCCGGCCGCCCCCGCCGACGAGGTCTCCCTCACCGGCCGCCTGCGCGCCGAGGAGACCTACGGCGCCAGCGGCATCAAGGACCGCACCGGCCTGCCCGACCGCCAGTTCAACCTGATCAACACCGACGAACAGGCCAAGCGGACCGGCGCCCCGCTCCTCGGCGGCTACCTCGAACTCACCGGCACCACCCCGGCACCGGCCGACCAGCCCCAGCTGATCCCCGAGCCCAACCATTCCGACATCGGCCCGCACATGGCGTACGCGGTCCAGTGGTGGCTGTTCACCGCGATGATCCCGGTCGGTGTCTGGGTCCTCGCCCGCAGGGAGGCCAGGGACCGCGCCAAGCAGGCGGCCGAAGCCGAGGTGCC
This sequence comes from Kitasatospora sp. NPDC056783, assembly GCF_042789895.1. Lineage (NCBI taxonomy): Bacteria > Bacillati > Actinomycetota > Actinomycetes > Kitasatosporales > Streptomycetaceae > Kitasatospora > Kitasatospora sp. NPDC056783. The sequence goes on along the minus strand of NZ_JBHUAF010000055.1, from coordinate 10,534 downwards.
GCTCGACGCCGTCCCCGTCTAGGCCACGCCCAGGGCACATCGAGGCTCGGACGGACATCTCCCCATCGACTCGTCGCCCTGCCGGCTCTCGTCGCCCGACCGACTTCTCGCCGCCCGACCGGCTAGAGCACGTCCGCCAGCTCCCGCAGCAGCCGTGCCTTCGCCCGCGCCCCCACCACCGACCGCACCGGCTGCCCGTCCCGGAACACCATCAGCGTCGGCATCGAGAGCACCCCGTACTCCGCCTGCGTCCTCGGGTTGCGGTCCACGTCCACGGTCACCACCCGCAGCCGGTGCGCCTCCTCCCGCGCGATGTCCGCCAGCACCGGCGCCATCATCCGGCACGGCGGGCACCAGTCCGCCGTGAAGTCCACCAGCACCGGCCCCCGCGCCGCCAGTACCTCCGTGTCGAACGTCTCGTCCGTCACCGCTGGCACGCCCGCGATCTCCACCATCGTCTACTCCTTCACCAGTTCACACAGGGGCGGTTCCTCGACGGCGGCCAACTCGTCCCGGGCCTTCACGGCCCGCTCGAACTGCCCCGCCACCCGAGCCCGCACGTCCTGGAGCCGGGCGATGCACTCGTCCAGCTCCCCCAGCTTCCTGCGGTACACCTCCAGAGAGGCCGGACACGAGTCACCCTCCGGGTGCCCTGCCCGCAGGCACTCCACGAACGGCCTGGTCTCCTCCAGCCCGAACCCGAAGTCCCGCAGCATCCGGATCTCCCGCAGCAGCCGCAGATCCCCCTCGTCGTACGCCCGGTACCCGTTGACCGCCCGCCGGGCCGGCAGCAGTCCCAACTGCTCGTAGTACCGCAACGCCCGCGTGGTCGTTCCCGCCCGCTCCGCCAACTCCCCGATCCGCACGCCGAACCACTCCTCCCGCACATCCGTCCACGACGGTAAACCTTCCCCCCGGCGTCAACGCCAGCCCCGTCCCAGGGCACGCGGTCCGGATCCCCCACGCCCCCACCCGCTCCCCCACCGGGCAAGATGTCCCTCATGGATCTCGGACTGAAAGACAAGGCCTACATCGTCACCGGCGCCACCCGAGGCCTCGGCCTCGCCAGCGCCCGTGAACTCGCCGCCGACGGCGCCCGGGTGCTCATCAGCGGCCGCACCGCGCAGGCCGTCGACGCCGCCGTCGCCGAACTCGAAACCCTCGGCACCGCCCGGGGCCTCGTCGCCGACAACGCCGCCCCCGACACCGCCGAGCGCCTCGTCGCCGAGGCCCGGCAGCAGTTCGGCCGTCTCGACGGCATCCTGATCAGCGTCGGCGGCCCCAAGGCCGGCCCGGTCGAGACCGCCCCCGAGGACGCGTGGCGCGACGCCTTCGAGAGCGTCTTCCTCGGCGCCCTCCGGCTCGCCCGCACCACCGCCGCCGCGCTCTCCGACGGCGGTGTGATCGCCTTCGTGCTCTCCAGCTCGGTCCGCCAGCCGATCCCCGGCCTGGGCATCTCCAACGGCCTGCGCCCCGGTCTCGCCATGGCCGCCAAGTCCCTCGCCGACGAACTCGGCCCCCGCGGTATCCGGGTACTCGGTCTGCTCCCGGGCCGGATCGACACCGACCGGGTCCGCGAGCTCGACGCCCTCGCCGCCGACCCGGACGCCGCCCGCGCCCAGGCCGGGGCCACCATCCCGCTGCGCCGCTACGGCACCCCCGAGGAGTTCGGCAAGGTCGCCGCCTTCCTGCTCTCCCCGGCCGCCTCGTACCTGACCGGCGTCATGGTCCCCGTCGACGGCGGCGCCCTGCGCCCGCTCTGATCCGTCCCCCGCCGGACCGGTCCGTCCCGGCCGGGCCCGACGGCTCGCGCTATTCCACTCTCGACGGCCGCCGACCCCGCCGACCCCGTACGCGCCGGGGCTCGGCGGGGGCCGCCTGCAACACCCGGATCCGCAGGTCTGCCGGCAGTTCGGCCAGTCGCAGGCTCTCGCAGGCGTCCGTCCGGGGCCCGTCCTCGAAGTGCGCCACCAGCGCGGCCGGGTCCCCGCCCGGTCTCAACCGCACCGCACCGCGCAGCCGCGGATGCCCCGGCGCCCGCACCAGCCGCACCCCGGCCCGCTCGACCTCCGGCAGCACCGCCGTCCCGTTCTCCAGCGCTTCCTCCAGCGCCCGCGCACCGACCCGCAGCCGAAGCCCGCTCACCCCCGGCGTGGGCACCGCGATGCTCGACAGCCCGGTGCGCCTCAGCTGCGCCACCAGCCACCACGCCGTCCCCGCCACCAGAACGGCCGGCCCGCCGATCACCGTCGGCCACCACCACGACGACGCCACCCACCGCCCCCGCGAGCGCGCGCTCACCACCGGCTGGTCCGGCGAGGTGAGCGGCCACCACCCCGGCGGGTGCACGCCCAGCCGCCGGTACAGATCGAGTCCGCCCGCCAGCACCAGCGCCCCGGCCCCCAGCAGCAGCGCCCCCATCACCCCGAGCAGCACCCGGTTGACGACCGTCCGCCTCACTCCGCCACCCCCGGGCCCGAGCCCGAGCCGTCCCGCACCGCTGTCCCGGCCCCCCGCACCGACCGCACGTCCAGCCGCGGCGGCCGCCCCAGCCCCACCCGCGCCACCTCGTCCCGCAACTGCCGCTGCACCAGCGCCGGGTCCGCCGACCCCGCCAACGAGATCCGGACCCGCCGCCGCCCGACCCGCACGCGCAGGTGGTCGATCCCGTCCAGCCCCGCCGCCCGGTCCACCAGCAGGTGTCCGATCCCGGCCCGGTCGATGGCCGCCGTCGTCCCCCCGTACGGCCGCAGCACGAGCCACCGCCGCAGCCCGGGCGCGACGGCCAGCCACAGCAGCCACCCGCCGAGCACGGTCGCCGCCCCGGCTCCCACCAGCACCCCCAGGTCGTCCAGGTGACGCGTCGCCAGCTCGTCCGCGATCTGCGCCCGCCACCGCCGGGCCGGCTGCCCCACCCGCACCGCGACCACGTCGTACAGCAGCGCCCCCGCCACCACCAGCACCCCCGTGGCCACCACCGCCGCCGCTGCCGTACGGGGCGCCCGCGGTCTCCGGGTCTTCCTCCGTCGAAGGTCCGGCGCCGCCTCCGGCTCGTCCCTCACTCCGGGGTCCTGCTCCGTCACGAGGCGCTCCCCGTCACCAGCTTCTCGACCACGACGACCACTCTCGACACCTTGGTCCCGGTCAGCCCCGCCACCCGTTCCGCGATCCGCTCCCGCACCGCCCCGGCCAGCGCCGCGACGTCCGACGGGAACGGCAGTTCGACCGCGACCCGGACGGTCACCGTGCTCCCCGGTACGGTCACCGACACGTGCGGCGGCGCTCCCGCCGCCCGCCCGGCGGGCCAGGCCCCGGCCAGCACCTCCCCGGTGGCCCGGGCGGCGATCCGCGCGTACACCCGGTCGGCGACGCGAAGCCGCCCCCGGCGCCCCGGCGCGGGGAGCGAAGCGGAGACCGGACCGGGCACCGGGGCCGCCATCAGCGGCGCCGGTCGCGGCCGCGGAGCAGGTCTCCCAGGTCCCCCAGCTCGATGTCGCCCTCCAGCAGGCGCCCGGCCACGAAGCCGACCAGCCCGAGCGCGGCCACCAGGAGGAACGCCGCGAAGCCGCCGAAGTACCCGGCGAAGCCGAGGGCCATTCCCACCACCAGGCCGACGATGGCCAGGTTCATCCGCTACTCCCTCGTCTCCCGCTGCCGCGTCCGGTCCGGACCCGCCTCCCCCCACCGCCGTCTCTTCCCCGCCGGTTCCGCCTGTTCCGCCCCGCCGAACCCGCTACTTGAGCTTCGGCCGCTGCCCGGGCGTCGGCACCGGCTCCTCTTCCTCCTCGTACTCCGGTTCATCCGGAAGATGGACGTCGTTGACGGCGATGTTGACCTCGACGACCTCCAGGCCGGTCATCCGTTCGACCGCGCGGATGATGTTCTCCCGCACCTGGCGGGCCAGTTCGGGGATGACCACGCCGTACTCCACCACGAGGGCGATGTCGATCGCGGTCTGCTTCTCGCCGACCTCGGCCTTGATGCCCCGCCCGACGCTGGGCTTGCCGCCCGGGACCCGGTCCCGCATGGCACCGAAGGTCCGGGCGAGCCCGGAGCCGAGCGCGTGGATTCCGGCGATCTCCCGCGCCGCCATCCCGGCGATCTTCTCCACCACGCCGACGGCCAGTGCGGTACGGCCGCGCTCCGCCACCGGAGTGGCGCCGTCGGCGGAACCCTGCGGCGGACCGGGGGTCGGCGAGCCGCCACCGCCGGAGTGCTTGTGCATGGTCGCGGGCGTCGGGGTGTCAGGCATGGGCGCATCTCCCGTCGTACGGCTCCAGCTATATCGCAGACCTCCACAACTCTGGCATTCCGCCACGATCCCTGCCCCCCGAGCGACGGCCGCCCGCCTCCGCGCAGCGCAAAGGGCCCGGCCTCGGGGGGATTCCCCGGGGCCGGGCCCAGCGTCGGTGCCGTCCGGTCAGTCGCCGATCCCGGCGAGCTCCCGCAGCCGGCGGGCCTGCGCCGCCCGTTCGGCCGAGCGCTGCTCGTCGAACGAGCGCCCGGAAGCCCCTTGCAGCAGGGCCTTGGTCTCGATCACGGCTCCGCGCGGAGCGGCCAGCAGGGCCGCCGCGAGGTCGCGGGCGGCGCCGTCCAGCTCCTCCCCCGGGACCGCCAGGTTGGCCAGCCCGATCGCGGCCGCCTCCTCGGCGCCCACCCAGCGGCCGGTCGCGCAGATCTCCAGCGCCCGCGCGTAGCCGACGAGTTCGGTGAGCGGCTTGGTCCCGGCCAGGTCCGGGACCAGGCCCAGCGAGGTCTCCTTCATCGCGAACCGGACGTCCTCGGCGACCACCCGCAGGTCGCAGCCGAGCGCCAGCTGGAAGCCCGCGCCGACGGCGTGGCCCTGGACCGCCGCGATGGAGATCAGGTCCGGACGGCGCCACCAGGTGAAGGCCTCCTGGTACGAGGCGATGGCGTCGTCCAGTTCGCGGTCGGTGGAGGCGGCGAGCTGGAGGAAGGTGGGCTCGCCCGGAATGCCCTCGGCGGTGAACATGGCCCGGTCCAGACCGGCGGAGAAGGAGACGCCCTCCGCGCGCAGCAGCACCACCCGGACGCTGCCGGGCAGGTCACGGCCGGCGTCGGTGAGGGCGCGCCAGAGCGCGGGCGACTGGGCGTTGCGCCGCTTCGGCTGACACAGGGTGACGACGGCGAGTTCGCCTTCGATCTCCAGGCGGACGCCGTCCCGCTCCCAGCTCGGGGCCTGCGGGTCGATGGCGGGGGCGGTCATGCGGGGACCTCCGGTGGCGAGGGACTTGGCTACCGGAGAGTAACAAAACTCGGCGCGCGGGGGCAGGGGCCCGGTCAGGAAAGATCGACGGGCCCGCCGGGCTCGATGAAGAGCGAAAGGAGAGTGAGCGGAGAAAGGGCCGCGGGGGCGGACGACACCCCGGACATGACGATCGGCGGCCGGCCCGCACGGCCCGAGGGCGGATACCCAGCCGATGACCGGCTGCCGTCTCCTCGGCCGGCGTCCTGCCGCCGCGCCATCCAGCCTATAAGCTGACGAACCGTCAGGAACCGGCCCCGGCAGTCGCCTTGTTCTTGCCCCGCGTGGCACCGCCGCGGCCCCGGAGGATCACTCCGGATTCGCTCAGCATCCGGTGCACGAAGCCGTACGAACGACCGGTCTCCTCCGCGAGAGCGCGAATGCTCGCCCCGGAGTCGTACTTCTTCTTGAGATCGGCCGCGAGCTTCTCACGCGCGGCACCGGTTACCCGGCTGCCCTTTTTCAGAGTCTCGGCCACCCGTGCCTCCTCGTAGCGTTGCTCGGTCAGATTCCCATGATCACCCATCCCTCTCGTCCTGGCCACCCATTCGACAAGGTCGATGTCGCAAATGCGTGGTCCGCCGGTGGTGATCCGAGCGCATCAGGGCGCTCACGCAGAGTGCACGCCCCCGGGCGGATACCGCCGTTCGACGCGAAACAGCTGATCAGCAGCGTCGGCCCGACCACGATCACGTGGCGGGCCGACGGAAAGTCCTTAAACGGAATCCAGGTCTACTTCATTCCCGGACACGCCGAAAGGACTAGATATTCTCATCCGAAAAGCGGATGTCGCGTCTACTTCAGGTCAGGCCAGGGAGACCAGATCTGCGTAGGACGGGTTCCAGAGGTCCTCCACACCGTCCGGCAGCAGGATGATCCGCTCCGGGTCCAGCGCCTCGACCGCGCCCTCGTCGTGAGTGACCAGCACGACCGCTCCGGAGAACTCGCGCAGCGCGCCCAGGATCTCCTCGCGGCTGGCCGGGTCGAGGTTGTTGGTGGGCTCGTCCAGCAGCAGCACGTTGGCGGAGGAGACCACCAGGGTGGCCAGCGCCAGACGGGTCTTCTCACCACCGGAGAGCACCCCGGCCGGCTTGTCGACGTCGTCGCCGGAGAACAGGAAGGAGCCGAGGATCTTGCGGATCTGCACCAGGTCGGTGTCCGGAGCGGCCGAGCGCATGTTCTCCAGCACGCTGCGGTCCGGGTCCAGGGTCTCGTGCTCCTGGGCGTAGTAGCCGATCTTCAGACCGTGGCCCGGGATCACCTCACCGGTGTCCGGCTGCTCCACCCCGGCCAGCATCCGCAGCAGGGTGGTCTTGCCGGCGCCGTTGAAGCCCAGCACGACGACCCGGGAACCCCGGTCGATCGCCAGGTCAACGTCGGTGAAGATCTCCAGCGAGCCGTAGGACTTGGACAGGCCGCTGGCGGTCAGCGGGGTCTTGCCGCAAGGGGCCGGCTCCGGGAAGCGCAGCTTGGCGACCTTGTCGTTCACCCGGACCTGCTCCAGTCCGGAGAGCAGCTTGTCGGCCCGGCGGGCCATGTTCTGCGCGGCCACCGTCTTGGTCGCCTTGGCGCGCATCTTGTCGGCCTGCGCGTTCAGGGTCGCGGCCTTCTTCTCGGCGTTGGCCCGCTCGCGCTTGCGGCGCTTCTCGTCGTCCTCGCGCTGCTGCTGGTACTGCTTCCAGCCCATGTTGTAGACGTCGATGCAGGAACGGTTGGCGTCCAGGTAGAAGACCTTGTTGACGACCGTCTCGACCAGGTCGACGTCGTGCGAGATGACGATGAAGCCGCCCTTGTAGGTCTTCAGGAAGTCCCGCAGCCAGACGATGGAGTCCGCGTCCAGGTGGTTGGTGGGCTCGTCGAGCAGCAGCACGTCGGAGTCCGAGAAGAGGATCCGGGCCAGTTCGACGCGGCGGCGCTGACCACCCGAGAGGGTGTGCAGCGGCTGGCCGAGGATGCGGTCCGGCAGGCCCAGCGCGGCGGCGATGGTGGCGGCCTCGGCCTCGGCGGCGTACCCGCCCTTGGTGAGGAACTCGGTCTCCAGCCGGGCGTACTTCTTCATCGCGTTGTCCCGGGTGGCGCCCTTGCCGTTCGCCATCCGCTCCTCGTTCTCGCGCATCTTCTTCAGCACGGTGTCGAGGCCCCGGGCGGACAGGATGCGGTCCTTGGCGAGGACGTCCAGGTCACCGGTGCGCGGGTCCTGCGGGAGGTAGCCGACCTCGCCCGAACGGGTGACGGTACCGGCGGCGGGAAGGCCCTCGCCGGCCAGCACCTTGGTGAGCGTGGTCTTGCCGGCACCGTTGCGGCCGACCAGGCCGATCCGGTCGCCGGCGGCGACCTTGAAGCTCGCGGACTCGATCAGAATCCGGGCACCGGCACGCAGTTCGAGGGCGTTGGCGGAAATCATGGCTGGGGACTACTCCTGGGACGTGGGCGGGCGGCCGGGTGGGACGGACCCGGGGCCGGGTCGGCGTGAGGGGGCTTCATCGGCGGTCGGCGCGGCCCTCGTGGCGCCGCCGCCCGCTATTGCCCGGAGAAGATAGCCATGGCGGCAAGTCTACCGGGCTCCGCGACACCCCCAATGGAGTACCGCCCCCGGGCAGCCGGCGGCCCGGCACCCGCCGGTCGGCGCCCGCGGAAGGATCGTGGTCGCCGCTACGGCGCGGCCGGCCGGTCCCCGGCGGGAGCCCCGGCGTCCGGGGCGGTGGCGGCATCCTGAGCGGGGTCCGCGGCCACCGGGGCCCCAGGCGCCGCGGGTGGCGCCTGGGCGGCCGGGTCGCCCCCGGCCGGGGTCGCCGACGGGTCGGCGCAGCCCCCCTGCGGCCGGACCGCCGCGAACGGCGCGTCCAGGCTGCCACAGGCCGTCTCGGGAGCGGCCGCCTTGGTGTCGAACACCTTCGGGGGCACGATCGGGCCGTCGGTGATCTCCACCCGGCTGCCGTCCAGCACCTTGAACGAGGCGGCCGGACCGGTGCTCATCGCCCAGCCCTTGTTGTCCAGCCGGTAGCCGGTGATGGCCCCGGAGGCGGGCTGCCCGCTGCCGTTGGCGCAGGTGCGCGGGACGAGCACGGCGTAGTCGGTGTGGACGGTGCGCAGCGGGTCGAAGACGCAGCCGGCGGCGGGCTTGTCGTTGTAGCGCAGGTCGCCGTCGGCGTCGCGCAGGCCCATGGTCAGGTTCGGCGTCACCAGGGCCAGCCAGGGCGAGCCGTCCCGCTGGACGGTGTGCAGCGCGGCCGCGGCCCGCTGCTGGGCGAGCGCCTTGCGCTGGGCGTCGGTCCGCTTGTCCGCGCCGGGCTCGCCGTCGCCGCGCAGCCAGTCGGCCAGGCCCGGCACCGCGCGGTGCCAGCGCACCTCGTGGTCGCCCGGGCGCACCGAGGTGACGAGGCCGTCGTCCCAGACCACGATGGCGTTGTCCCCGGCCATCGCCAGGTAGAGCGCCTCGGCGCCCTCGCGGCGGTAGGACCAGGCCTGCTCGCCGGTCTGCCGGTGGAAGGCCTCCAGCCCCGGGCCCACCCGCAGGTCGAGGTCGGCCGAGCTGAGGGACTCGGAGTTCACCGGCGTCGCCCCCGCGTCGCCCGGTCCCGCCACCCGGTCGCCGAACGGCACCGGCTTGTTCGCGTGCGCCGCCGCTCCGGCCGCAAGGACCAGCATCACCGCCGAGGCAGGCAGGATCGAGCGGGGGGACAGTACACGCAGCGGCTTCCAGGACACGGCCGGAGCGTACCTTTCGCCGGGCACACGAGTCAGCCCGGTTCTGCCGCCGCTCCGTCCGGCCGAGCGCGTGCCCGACCCCGCGCGCCCTGCCCGTACGACCGCCCGCCCACCTGCGCCGTCGAGGCTCCGGCCGCTCCGGCGGGCTTGCCGGAACGGGCCGGAGAAGCCCGGAGGGACCGTTACGGATCTGTTACCCGATCTCCGGTCGCCGGCCTCTGCGGCAGACGGCGTTCGAAGACCGCCCACTTTAGGGTGACATCCGGCATTTTCTTCCTCCGACGGGCCTACTGTCGGCGAGCGGGGCGTCACGGTCCGTCCACGCCGAGACCGTGACGCCCCGCTCACGAGACGTCCGGAGGAGAGACCCATGCGAATCGGCCGCCTGACGCTGGCCGCCGCCACCCTGTTGCTGATGGCCACGGCCAGCGTCCCGGCTGGGACGCCGTTCAGCCAGACCGAACGGCACGCCCTCTCCGCGGACGCCATCGAGCGGCGCGGGCCGGCCGCCCGCCCGCCGGTCCAGCGACCGAAGCACGAGCCGCCGTTCGGCGCCTTCGTCGGGTCCTGGGACGACCACATCCCGCAGATCAGCCGGTACGCCAAGTGGCTGGGCGACGCGAACATGCAGGTCGGCCACACCTATCTGGCGGGCAACGGCTGGAGCGACATCGAGGGCGAGCCGATGGTGCTCAGCCTGTGGTCGCAGTGGCGGCAGGCCGATCCGTCCCGGCTGCTGGTGCTCGGCGTGCCGATGCTGGTGCCCAGCGAGGCGGACGTGCCGGACGGCGAGGTCGCCGGACTGCTCGCCGAGGGGGCGCGCGGGGACTTCGACGCGCACTTCATCAAGCTCGCGCGCCGCTTGGTGACGCTGGGCGCCGCGGACACCGTTCTCACTCTCGGCTGGGAGATGAACGGCACCACCTACACCCACCGCTGCAAGCCCGACCCGTCCGCCTGGAAGACGTACTGGCGGCGGATCGTCGAGGCGATGCGCTCGGTGCCCGGGCAGCGGTTCCGCTTCGACTTCGCGCCCAGCCGCGGCCTGGACGCCATCCCGTGGACCAGGTGCTATCCCGGCGACGACGTGGTCGACATCATCGGCATGGACACCTACGACCAGCCCGCCGGAGGCACCTTCGACGACTACGTGCACGAGCCGTACGGCCTCCAGGACCAGGTGGAGTTCGCCGCCGCGCACGGCAAGCCGGTCTCCTACCCGGAGTGGGGGCTGTTCCGCAACGGCGACAACCCCGAGTACGTACAGCGGATGGTCGACTGGATCCGCACCCACGACACCGCCTACCAGACCGTCACCGACTACTGTCCGCACGGCTTCTTCCAGTGCGATCGCAATCCGCGCTCGGCGGCGGCGTTCAAGCAGCTGATGTCCGGCTCGCGGGGGGCGCCCGCGCCGGCGCAGGTACCCCCGGCGCCCGTCGGCGCGGTGGTGGTGCCGGGCGCGCCCCCGGCGCCGGGCCCGGCCGGCCCGCAACCCCGCGCACCCACCCGCCCGCGCACCCCGCGCTCACGCCGCTCACTCCGCGCATTTCGCGCTGC
>NZ_JBHUAF010000054.1:0-32376 GCF_042789895.1 Kitasatospora sp. NPDC056783 | reverse complement strand
CGGCTGGGCCGCCCTCCGGAGCGGCTCAGCCGGTCGTCGGCCGCACCCGGGCCGCCCGCGCCTCCAGGTAGCGGCGCTCCGCGAGGCTCGCGGTGGCCCGGGCGGCGCGCCGGTAGTGGTCGTACGCCCCGGCCGTCTCGCCGGTGCGCTCCAGCAGGTGCGCCCGGACGGACAGCAGCCGGTGGTGCCCGGCCAGCCGGGAGTCGGTGTCCAGGGTGGCCAGCAGGGCCAGGCCGGCCTCCGGGCCCTCGACCTCGGCCAGGGCGATCGCCCGGTTGAGGGTGACCACCGGGTTGGGCGCGATCCGCTCCAGGACCAGGTACAGGCCGTGCACCTGCCGCCAGTCGGTGGCCTCGGCGGTGGCCGCGTCGGCGTGGGTGGCGGCGATCGCGGCCTCAAGCCGGTACGGCCCCAGCTCCGGCCCCGCCAGCGCCTCCTTGACCAGCGCCGTTCCCTCCGCGATCAGCGCGCGGTCCCACACCGTGCGGTCCTGCTCGGCCAGCGGGACGAGGTCGCCGGCCGCCGTGGTGCGGGCCGCCCGGCGGGCGTCGGTCAGCAGCATCAGGGCGAGCAGCCCGGCGACCTCGCCGTCCCCGGGCAGCCGCGCGCGCACCATCCGGGTCAGCCGGATCGCCTCGCGCCGGAGGTCGAGACGCTGCACCCGCTCGCCCGAGGAGGCGGTGTAGCCCTCGTTGAAGATCAGGTAGAGCACGTGCAGGACGACCCGCAGCCGTTCCTCGAACCCGCCCGCCGGCAGACCCTCCCCCTCGGGCTGCTCGAACGAGCCGCCGGAGGCCCTGATCCGCTGCTTCGCCCGGCTGATCCGGGCCGCCATCGTCGCCTCCGGCACCAGGAACGCGCGGGCGATCTCGGCCGTGGTCAGCCCGCCGACCGCCCGCAGCGTCAGGGCCGTCCGGGAGGCGGCGGTCAGCGCCGGGTGGCAGCACAGGAAGAGCAGCCGGAGCGTGTCGTCGGTGTCCGGCACCTCCTGCGGCACCACCTCGGCGGCCGCCGTCGCCCGCTCCCGCTCGCGCCGCGCCCGGTCGCCGCGAAGCTGGTCGACCAGCCGCCGAGAGGCGACCGTCACCAGCCAGCCGCGCGGGTTGTCCGGCACCCCCTCGGACGGCCACTGCACGGCGGCGGCGAGCACCGCTTCCTGCACCGCGTCCTCGCAGCCCTCGAAACGGCCGTACCGTCGTACCAACGTGCCGAGGACCTGCGGCGTCAGCCCACGCAGCAGGTCCTCGAAGTCCGGTGCTGTCATGCCTCCAAGTGTCCGTCGCAGAACATCACCTGGCGCACCTCGACGCCCAGCCCCTCGATCCCGGTGTCCGGGATGCGGGTGGCCACCTCGATCGCGCGCCGCCGGTCCTCACAGTCGATCAGGTAGAAGCCGCCGAGGAACTCCTTGGCCTCCAGGAACGGCCCGTCGGTCACCACCGGCTGCCCGTTGCGGACGGTGACCACGGCGGCCTGCGAGGGGTCGACCAGTGCCTGGGTGGAGACGAACTCGCCGGACTCCTTCAGCTCCTCCGTGAACCGGATGTGTCCGGCGCCGAGCGCCGCCCTCTCCTCCTCGGTCAGCGCGTCCAGCACGGCAGGGTTGATGTGCAGACTGATCAGGAACTTCATCGCGTCCTCCTCGGGTGCGCGGGCCCGGCAGGGTCCGCCGTCGACCGGTGGTCGGAGCGGACACCGCCGTCTTGACGTCCTCCGTCGAGGAACCCCGCACGAGTCTGCCCTGCCGGGCGTCTCCCGGCCCCGGATCACGGGGGCCGTCGGCCGTTCCCTAAGGTCGGCCCCATGCCGAGGACCACACCCCCGCGCCCGCTCGACATCGAGGCGCTCTTCCCGAGGTCACCGTCGGCGACCGGGGCGAGCTCAACGTCTTCGTGTGCCCCGCCGACCCGCGCCACCCGCACGGCCTGAGCATCCAGTAGCCGGAGCCGCTTCCCGGCCAGCGTTACGGCTTGACGGGATGCGTCATACTGTAACGCGCTGTCGCCCGACGGCCTCCGGCCCCGCCGGACCGCAGGGCCCCTCCCCCAGCGGCTCGGAGCACGCCATGCACCCCTTCCTCGACCATCCAGGGCCGCTCGCCTTCGCGCACCGGGGCGGCGACCTCGGACGCCCGGAGAACTCGCTCGCCGCCTTCGAGGCCGCCGTCGCGCTCGGGTACCGCTACCTGGAGACCGACGTGCACGCGACCGCCGACGGCGTGCTGGTCGCCTTCCACGACGCGCGCCTCGACCGGGCGACCGACCGCGCCGGCGCGGTGGCGGAGCTGCCCTGGGAGGTCGTCAGGAAGGCCCGGATCGGCGGGAGCGAGCCGGTGCCGCTGCTGGAGGACCTGCTCGGCGCGTTCCCCGGGGCCCGCTTCAACATCGACGTCAAGGCGGCGCCGGCCGTCGGGCCGCTGGTCGAGGCGGTCCGCCGGACCGGCGCCTGGGACCGGGTCTGCGTCGGCGGCTTCTCCGACTCCCGGCTCGCCGCCGTCCGCGCCGCCGCCGGGCCCCGGCTGGCCACCTCGCTGGGGCCGCGCGAGGTGGCCCGGCTGCGGCTGCGTTCGCTCGCCGGGCCGTTCCTTCCTCCACGCACTCATTCACCGTCCGTTCAGCCCCAGTTCGGCAGGCGGTCGCCCGGCCGGGCGTCCGCCGGGCTAGCGTTCGCCGGGCTGTGCGCGCAGGTGCCGGAGAAGCACCTGGGTGTCCGGATCGTCGACCGGGCCTTCGTGCGCACCGCCCACCGGCTCGGCCTCCAGGTGCACGTCTGGACTGTGGACGATCCCACCCGGATCAGGGCTCTCCTGGACCTGGGTGTGGATGGCATCATGGCCGATCGCATCGACGTCCTGCGGGACGTCCTCGGCGAGCGCGGTTGCTGGAGCGACGGCAGCACCGGCTCCAGCACGGCAATGGGGACTCCATGAGCACCACGAACCCGGCGACGCACCAGCCGGCCGGTCCACCGACCGGCCCGGCGGCCGCCGCCACCGACGACGCCCGTGCCCTGCGCCGGATGCAGTTCGGCTGGTACGTCAACGACTGGGCCAACGCCGCCTTCTCGGCCACCGTCCTGACGGTCTTCCTCGGCCCGTACCTGACCACCGTCGCCAAGGACGCCGCCGACGCGGCCGGCAACGTGCACCCGCTCGGCCTGACGATCCGCGCAGGATCGTTCTTCCCGTACACGGTCTCCTTCTCCGTGCTGCTCTCGGTCGCGGTGATGCTGCTGACCGGCGCCCTCGCCGACCGCACCGGACGGCACAAGGAGCTGATGTGCGGCTTCGCCTACGTCGGCGCGCTCGCCACGATGGGGATGTTCTTCCTCAGCGGTGACCGCTACCTGCTCGGCGGCGCGCTGCTCGTGGTCGCCAACATCTCGTACGCCGTCTCGGTCGCGCTCTCCTACGCCTACCTGCCCGGCCTGGCCACCCCGGACGAGCGGGACAAGGTCTCCTCCAAGGGCTGGGCCTACGGGTACGCGGGCGGCGGACTGCTGCTGATCGCCAACCTGGCGCTGTTCCAGGGCCACGACGCGTTCGGCCTGGACTCCGGCACCGCCGTGCGGATCTGCCTGGCCTCGGCCGGACTGTGGTGGGCGCTGTTCACCGTCGTCCCGCTGCTGCGACTGCCCTCCCGGGCCGGCGTCGCACCCGACCCCGCCCCCGGCCCCGGCCCCGGCCCCGGCACCGTGACGGCCGGCTCCGAGGACGGCCGGCCCACCGCCGGCAGCCTGCGCGAACTCGCCCGCACCCTGCGCGGTATGCGCGAGCACCCGCTCACCCTGCTCTACCTCGCCGCCTTCCTCTGCTACAACGACGGCATCCAGACCGTCGTCTCCCAGGCCTCGCTGTACGGCAGCGAGGAACTCGGCATGGAGCAGACCTCGCTGGTCACCGCCGTCCTCCTGGTCCAGATCGTGGCGATCGGCGGCGCCCTGCTGCTCGGCCGGATCGCCCACCGCCACGGCGCCAAGCGGACCATCCTCGGCTCGCTGGTCGGCTGGGTGGTCACCCTCGCCCTCGGCTACTTCATGCCCGCCCACCAGCCGATCTGGTTCTACGCCCTGGCCTGCATGATCGGCCTGGTGCTCGGCGGCAGCCAGGCGCTCTCCCGCTCGCTCTTCTCCCACCTCATCCCGCCCGGCCGGGAGGCCGAGTACTTCAGCTTCTACAAGATCAGCGACCGCGGCACCAGTTGGATGGGCCCGCTGGTCTTCGGCCTGGCCTACCAGCTCACCGGCAGCTACCGCTCGGCGATCATCTCGCTGCTGGTCTTCTTCGTCATCGGCTTCGCGATCCTGCTGAAGGTCCCGGTGCGCCGCGCCATCGAGGCCGTCGGCAACCCCGTCCCCGAGCGCCTCTGACCACCGGATGCCGACGGCGCGCGCCCGTCCGGCTCAGCGGCGGGGCGCGGCGTCCACGGCGGCGGGGCTTCCGGTCACGGTGCGCGCGCTGCCGGCCCGGTCCGTGGTCAGCGGCCCGTGGTGAGGACCATCCGGAAGCGGGCCCGGCCACCGGCCATCCTCGCCACCGCGGCGGCGGCCTGCTCCAACGGCACCTCCTCGATCCACGCCCGGACACCCGTCAGGGCCGCGAAGCGCAGGGTGTCCTCGGTGTCGACGGCGGTGCCCGAGGCGTGGCCGTAGACCCTGCGTCCGCCGCCGATCAGTTGCAGCGGGCTGATCGCCAGCGGGTCGGCCGAGGCGCCGACGATCACGAGTTCGCCGCGCCGCCCGAGCCCGTCGACGGTGGCGGACATCGCGTCGGCGTTGGCGGCGGTGGCCAGGACCACCTTCGCGCCGCCGAGGCCCTGGAGGGCCCGGGCGACGTCACCGGCCGTGCTGTCCACGTAGTGCTCGGCGCCGAGCTCGTGCGCCAGCGGCTCCTTCTCCGCGCCCCGGGCGATGGCGACGGTACGGAATCCCATCGCGCGGGCGAACTGGACGCCCAGGTGACCGAGCCCGCCCAGGCCCAGGACGGCGACGGTGTCGCCGGGCCGGGCGGCGCAGTGGCGCAGCGCGTTGAAGACGGTCACCCCGGCGCAGGCCAGCGGCGCGGCCTCGGCGGCGCCCAGCCCCTCGGGGATCGCGGCCGGCGCCATGGCCGGGACGACGACGCTGTCCGCGTAGCCGCCGGGGTAGGCCGCGCCGGGAACCCGCAGCTCGGGGCAGTGGATGCCGTCACCCGAACGGCAGGCCTCACAGCGCCCGCAGCTGCCGCCGTACCAGCCGACGGCGACCCGGTCGCCGACCTTCCAGCCCTCCACCCCCTCGCCGAGCACCTCGACGCGGCCCGCGATCTCGTGGCCGGGAGTGACCGGGAAGGTCGTCCCGGGCAGGGCGCCTCCGGCGATCAGCAGGTCGGAGTGGCACACTCCGCACGCCTCGACGGCGATCCGCACCTCCCCGGGCCCCGGCTCGCGGACCGGGACCTCGGAGAGTTCGAGCGCCGAGCCCGGCGCGGCGACCCGCGCGGCGCGCTGCACATGGTCGGACGAGGAGGTGGCAGCCATGGTGGAACACCCTTCGGTACGGGGTCGGGGCGGGACGGCGCCCGCACCCGCCGGCCCCTCCAGCTTCCTGCTTCCTGCTTCCGCCACCGTTTGTCCCCGCACGGCGATCCCGGCGGCGGGCGCCTCCCTCCTCCCGTCCCGGCACCACACCGCCACCCCCGGCAGCGCCCACCTCGGCAGCCCTCGGCACGGCGGGCGAAGTGCCGCTCCCCGCCTGCGGGTTGCCGACGAGGGCCGCGGGACGGGCCCGAGCCCCTACTACGCTGTTCGACGCCCCGTCGACCGTCCTTGGAGCCCGCCGTGCCCTCCGTACCCTCCGCCCCGCTGTTCGCCGCCCTCGACATCGGCGGCACCAAGATCGCCGGGGCGCTGGTCGACCCGGCCGGGCGGCCGCGGCACCGGCTCCAGCTCCCCACGCCGGCGGCCGAGCCCGGCCCCGCCGTGCTCGGGGTGGTGCACCGGGTGCTGGGGCAACTCGCCGGAACGGCCGACTGGGCCGCCGTGACGGCCGTCGGCATCGGCAGCGCCGGCCCCGTCGACCTCGCCGCCGGCACCGTCAGCCCGGTCAACATCCCCGGCTGGCGCGACTTCCCCCTGGTCACCGCGGTCGCCGCGCACCCGGCGGTCGCGGCGCGCTCGCTGCCCGTCCGCCTGGCCGGGGACGGTGTGGCGATGGCCGCCGCCGAGCACTGGCAGGGTGCGGCCCGGGGCGCCGACAACGCGCTCTGCCTGGTGGTGTCGACCGGCGTCGGAGCCGGGCTGGTGCTCGACGGGGCGGTACGGCCCGGCCCCAGCGGCAACGCCGGCCACCTCGGCCACATCACCGTCGAACTGGACGGCGAGCCCTGCCCGTGCGGCTCGCGCGGCTGTCTGGAGGGTCTCGCCAGCGGCACCGCGATCGCCCGCCGGGCCCTCGCCGAGGGCTGGCGGCCACTGGACGGTGACCGGACGGCCCGCGCCGTCGCCGTCTCCGCCACCGCCGGCGACCCGGTCGCGCTCGCCTCCTTCGACCGCGCCGCCCAGGCACTGGCCGCCGGGATCGCCGCCACGGCCGCCCTGGTGGACCTCTCCCGGGTCGTGGTCGGCGGCGGCGTCGCCACGGCCGGGGACGTGCTGTTCACCCCGCTCGCCCGCCACCTGGACCGCTACGCGGCCCTCCCGTACCTCCGGGGCCTGGACGTGCGCCCCGCCGAACTGGGCGCCGACGCCGGGCTGATCGGCGCGGCGGCGCTCTGCCGCTGAGCCGCCCCCGCGCTCCGGCCGTGCTTCCGCTTCCCCCGGCGACGGCCCGAACCGCTCCGCGCGGTCGGCGACTTCGAGGCGTCGCTTCGACGCACCGCTTCGACGCACCGCTTCGACGCGCCGCATCCAGGCACCACTTCGGGGCACCGCGCGGCTTCCATCCGATCGAGCGGGATCAGGCCGGCGCCAGGTGCCCGAACAGCAGGTCGTAACCGTCCGGGAGTTGCTCGATCACCTGGTCCAGCAACGGCCCGGGGACCAGGTCCGCGACCGTGCTGAGCACGGCCCCGATGTCCCACTGCGCCGTCGCCGGGGTCGCCCCGTCGATCCACCCCACCACGGCCTGCACGAAGCGATCGGCGGTCAGCGGCTCGTCCGCGGGCCGGGCGTCCCGCAGCAGCGAGGCGTAGGCGTCGGGCAGCGCGTCGGCGAGCTCGACCCGCTCGGATCCCACCAGGTGCTCACCGAGCAGGGCCAGCACGACTCGGACGGCGTGTTCCGCCTCGGCCTCGCCCCGATACTCGGCACGCTCCACGACGCGGGCGAGGAAGTCCTCCGAGGAGATGGTCATCGCGTCCTCCTTCCGGTCGGCGGGCTCCAGCCGGACCGGCGGCGGCCTGCCCGTGGACCAGGAGGGAGGTCGCAGCGCGTGACCGCCGTGGGACGTACCGGTGCCCTTGCTGCTCAGCGTAACTCGCCCCGGGGCCTTCGTGACCGGGCCTTCGTGACCGGGTCATCGTGGGCGGGCGATCGGCCCGGGCTCGTCCGGGCGCCGGCGAGGCCGGGGCGACGCCGGGCCGGCGGCGGAGCCGGCGCCGCGGAGGCCGACCGGACGGATCGACGCCGCGATCGGTCACACCGCCGGCCCGGGGCCGCGGGTTCACCCCACCGAGGCGTGACACCGCCTGCGCGGCCGGCGTGACGGGGTCACCGCACCGACCGGGACGCGCTGGGCCGGCGCGGTCGCCTGTACGGCCACCGTCGGCGCGGTGACGGTGGCCGCGGTCACCGTCGTGGGCGCCCCCCCCGCCCGGGCCCCGGGGGGGGGCCCCCAAAAACCCGCGAGAAAAAACCCCGCCGCCCGGCGCCACGCCCCCCCGCCCCCCCGGGGGGCGCGGGGCCGGCATCGCGTGGGGGGTCACTTCCCCCACTCCTCGACCTTCCCGCGCCACCAGGCGCGGGCCGTCTCGGTGATTGCCTCCTCCGCCATCCACCGGAAATTCTCCGGGACCGGACCCCGCGACGACTTCGGCGGTTCCGCCTGGTCCTCCTCCGGCTCCTGGTGCTCGTCCTCGACGGCGGCCGGGAAGTCCACGCCGGCGTCCTGGTCCTGGTCCTGGTCCTGGTCCTCGATCACCTCGACCTCGGCCGGCACCTGGTCAGCCTCGTCGGCCCTGACCCACCAGGCCTCAGACCACGGGGAAGCACGGTGCAGTTCCCGGCCGTCGTCCACCGCCAGAAGGGCCACCTTGGAGACCGATGGCAGAGAGACCGTGACGAGCACCGGGTCAGTGGGCGTCTCCCTGTCGGTTCCCGCGAAGAGAATCACCTGCCCCTGAGCCAGCTCCGTCAGGAAGTCCCAAGCCACCTCGGGCCCTTCCGGCTCCTCGTCATCCGTCCCGAGGTAGACGTTCACCAGCCGAATCGTCTGCGCGTAGGCTTCGGTGTACAGCTCAACGAACTTCTTCCCGGCCCGCTGGTTGGCGCCCGTCCCGTGGAGAGAGTGGGTCTTGGCGATCTCCAGCAGCCATCCGAGCGTGGTGTAGGTGACTCGGCCGCTGAGACTGGAGTCGCCCATCATGCAGGCGTCCAGTTCCGCCCGAAGTTCCGGGCGGTCCTTCAAGAATCCCTGCGTAACCTGCGACGAAACGTAGCTGCCCAAGCTCTTCGGCATCTTGACCTCGTGCCTACGCTCTCGCGGGTCACTCGGAACGTGGTCCAGCTCGTGCCGCTTGAGGACCGTCTTCGCGGCCTGCGACTTGCCGTAATTCTCGTGGCTCAGCCATTCCCGGCAGATGTCCAGGAGCGCCCCCAGGGCGTCATTCGTCAGGGGCACGGTGGTGGAGTTGTTCGACCGCCCCATGTCCAGCGCCTTGCAGGCGTTCATCAGGTCGAACTGTCCGTCGGTCTCGCATTCCAGGTCCATGACGGCGTACTTCCGCAGCGAGGCGGGCAGGTGGGTCTCAATCTCGCGGCTCATGGCTCTTCTCTTTCCTGTGGGGGTGACTTCTCGGCTGTCGTGAAGGGTGTTCAACGCGGGCACCTGGAGCTGTTCGGTGCACACGTCGCAGTCGCAGGTGTGCCAGACGCAGATGCAACCGCCCTCGTCGCACAAGCGGTCGGGGCCGTGCGAATTGCCCTGGTCGTACCAGGTCGGGTACACCACGTGCTGTCGGTCGTAGCGGTGGCCGTGAGGCAACGGCTGTTCGTAGCAGTCCTGTTGAGAACGCCGGGCCGACTCCTTGTCCAGGAATGCGGCCCGGCATTCGGTGCACTGCAAATGCCCCTGCGGGCGCCCTCGGAGTGTGTGTCTCACAGCAGGGCGAGGAACGGGTTCGAGCTGGTCTCATCAGCAGCCGGGGGCGTCGTCTTCGTCGCCTTCTTCGCCTTGGGTTTGGCCTTCTTCGCGACCGGACCGGTCGGTCCGACCAGGCGAAGGCCCGGCGGGCTCCCAACCGCCTTCTTCGCCCTCTTCGCCGGCCTCGAAATCGGCACGGCTTCGGTGACCGCCGGCGCGGTCGGGACCTCGGGCTCCTGGACCAGGGTCGGCGCCTCGGGCTCCTGGACCAGGGTCGGCGCCTCGGGGGGCTCGACCAGGCGGTACACGATGCGGGGCGCCCCGCGGCCAGCTCCCTTGACCGTCTCCATCTCCAAGTCGGGCGCCTGCTCGACCGCAGCCCTCACCGAGGCTGCCGTGACTCGGCTACCCAGAGCTCGGAGAAGGATCGTGCTGGATGCCTCCCCCTCGTATCGCTCAAGGACTGCACGCACCAGCTCAGCCGTCGACTTCACGGGCTTCGCGGCCTGGTCGGCCGCCTCCCGCACCAGCTTCTCGACGGACGCCATGCTGTATTGGACGAAGGCCCACGCGGCTTCGACCGCCCTCCGCGTGATCTTCGTCTTCTTCGTGGTCGCGGTGAGGACGGCCGCGATCCGGTGGACCTGTTCGGCAGCCCGTTCCATGTAGCTGGCCAGCAGCTCGGGCAGTTCGACCATACGGTCTTCGACCTCGGACCGGATCTCGTCGTACCTCTGCCCGGCCGCCTTGTCGAACGTGATGACGCGGGAATCGGAGGTAGCCCACGTGAAAGCCGCCTTGAGCGTCTTCACGTCCACGAAAGCAGGCTTGTTGTCGTAGCTCAGCATTTTGGAACGCTCGACCAGGACCGGCAGCAAACGGTTAAACGAGCCGCCCAAGGCGTCAGTGCTTGATACGTACTTAGCCCACTCCCCGGGCGTGATGTGGGCGTGGAATCCCAGCAGCGGCCTGGCTACCGCCTGTAGTTCCTTCTTCGTCCGGTTGCTGATTGTTTTGCCGTCCCACGCAATCCGGAACAGGGTGCTGAAGTTCGGGCAGCGCTTCTGCCGCTTAAGGACGCTCGCCCATTCCTCTTCCACCAGCATGGCCCGGCCATCGATTCCGCCCGGCTGGCCGGACGTCTCCAATTCGAACTTGTTAAGCATGTCGACCAGGCTTGGGCCTGACGAGATTCCGTCCCGGGTCCGCACGTCCAGGAATCCGCCGATGACCTGGTTCATAAAGGTCCTGGCTGTGGAAAGGGCGTACCCCTTTCGACCGACACCCGAGCGGCCGGCCAGGACCGTCCACACAACCACCGGCCGGTTGTTGTCCAGCCTCACGTTCCGGCTGATAGCGGCCGAGTAGAGCGAGAGAGCAGCCGCCCACACGCCTACCGGGTCGGCCTCGGAATTCGGCATGGAAGCCGCAACGGCGTCCCCCAGCGGGCCGAACTTCATCGCCTCGAAGGTGTGACTCATTTCTGTTTCCTCTCTCACGCGCTCAGCGCGGTATCAGTGGTACCGAGGGCCTGCGCGAGAAGTACACGAAATTTCTCCCCGTGCATCTCGCAGAGGTGGTATTCATCGGGGCCAGCCGTCAATGGCATTACCGCGATAACCTCCTCACCTTTCCTCGCGCAGCCATCGCACTCCAACGTCGTAACGACCTTCCTGACCATATTTGCTTCTCCTTGTGTGCGAGCGTTCATGGCAAAGGCCGGACCACCAGGGCCCGGCCATCACCAAAAGCGACCGCGCTAGCTCCAGTTGTCCCACCAACTCTTGACTTCATCCACCGTGTAGGTTTCCCCGTGCTCGGCCGCCACCACATCCCCGAACTCGACTTCGGGGTTCCTCAGCGCCCTCTCGAAGGCAACCGTGTAGAGGTCCAGCAAGTTCATGTACTTCTCGCTATCGGTCAGCTCCTCCTCTATGAGTGCCCGAGCGTTGTCGAGTGCCAGGGCTATTTCCAGGCTGGCGTAGTATCCGGTCATCATCAGCTCTCCTTCTCCGTATTTCCGGGGCATCCTTCATGAGCACTGACGCAGGCGTGTATTCCTAGGGCAGTGACTCCGCCTTCAGCAAAGGCGAGCACGGCGAGGCCCTGGGCCAGGCCTACCCTCGCTTCCCCGCTGCCTTTTCCTCCGAACTGGGCGACGTCTCCATGTGAGGAGATCTGCTCAAGTGCATGAGCCCGGAGGGCGTCAATCTCGGCGGGCGACTTCCCTCGCTGGCCCGCTATGCACAACGGCACGAAGCCCACCAAGAAGTCCTGCCACGACTGGGGCACGGCTGTCCTCGAACGCGGGTCATAGATGACCCGACCGAATACCGAGTGCGGCTGACGACCCCATATCGGGTGCGGTTCGCGAAGGCTCACGCGGCCACCAGCTCCATGCCGTGGCGGATGTTCCATCGCTCCGCCTGCCACGTCTCCGTCACGTCCTCGACCAGCATTTCGGCTATCCGCCTCGGGTCGGGATACTCGGCAGCGAGCCGGCCGCACTCCCGGAACAGTTCCGTCAACGCCGTGAGGCGGGCACGAGAGTCCTCGATTCGGGCGACCTCGACGGCCCGAATCTCTACCTCTTCCGAGTCCTTTGAATACCGCTTGATCATGCTCACAGCTCTACTCCTGTCTCTCTCTTGTATGCCTCACGCACGTCCCTGGAAATGGCCCCACGCGTTCCGACCGTGTAGCCGTGCGCGTTACCCCACTCGCGGCACAGCCTCATATGGCGGGCGTGGTCTTCCGCCTTCTGGCGGGACTCCTCCGCTTTCGCCCAATATGCTTCCCAGCGTTTCCGCTCGGCTTCTGCTCTCGCCTGCCGAGCGTCTTCTCTCGGTTTCTCGGCCAGGTAATACCTCACCTCAGCCGAGCTCGGAATCCCGCCGTCTTCGGGGTGGCGAAACCCCTTGGACACTATGAACGCGGCCACGTCTGCCTTGTCCAGGCGCCGGTGAATAAGCGGATACCTCCCGCCTCCTGAGGAATCCCCGAAGTACGAGACCACGTCCGGCATGGAATCCACGACCGCTCTGATTTCGGCCGCTCTGACGCTGGTGCCGACGTACCGCAGGAGGGACAGGTTCGTCATCTCTCCGCCATATTCGTCTAGCGCCCGCCGAATCATTTCTTCAAGCACCGACCGATTTCCTCTCTCTAGTAGCCAACGCCACCACCAGGTCCCCGAGGCCGGCCGCGGGGCAGACTTCTCCCCGGGCCGGCGGATCTGGTGGTCACGCAAGCGACTAGCTGAGGCCCTGCTGACGGCGGCGGATCGCGTGCTCGCTCGCCTCGGTAATGCGGGCCGCGATGGCGTCGGTCGCTGCTGTTGCTGCGGCCCGGTGAGCCGGGTACCGGGAGCGTCGCCGCTCAACCGCAATGCGGATGGTGTGCAGCTCGGTTCGCGTCAGGTACCACGGCCCGTCGTCCGGGAGGTTGGAGGCCAGCCACCGGGCCGCGCTCACGTAGTCCGAGCTGGACCAGGTGGGTTCGATCTTGGCCAGTGCTCGCCGGAGCGTGTTCCTCACGTAAGGGGCCTGGCAGGTGTTATCCACCAGCACTACCCATGTCTGCTCACCCTCACGGAGTGGCCCCAGGCGACCGCCGGTGATCCCCTCTTCGGGGGCGATGCCCCACTCGTCCCGGTACTGGGAGATCGGCGACCATGTCCAGTCGTCGAACACCTCACCGTGATGCGGGCACAGCAGTACACGGACCCGTTCACCGCTTCGCTTGGAGTCGGTCCACCGGACACCAGTTGCATCCTCCGGGCAGTGCCCGACCGAGTCACTGGCGAACACCTCGCACAGGTACCCGGACCGCCTGAGACCAGCGTGCGTCTCCAGAATTTCCCTCGCCGCATTCTCCGTGGCAGCACGGGCCAGGTAGGCCGTCACCCCGGTTCGCTCATTCCACGCATAGACGTACCACTCCTCGCCCCCGTCGAGGACGTTGATCACGTAACCCCGGTAGTCGGGGGTGTATTCGGCCCCAAGTCGGGCGAAGCCCTCGCGGGTGTCGGTCCAATTGTTCATTTCTCGCCTCTCGGCTAGGTATTGGCTGTCGGCTGACAGGCCATGCAAAAGGCCGCCCTGACAACAGGGCGGCCCAGAGCAAAGCGGGTCAGACGGTCCTACGGCTGGCGCAGCTTGCGTACCTTAGTCTGCCCGTGAGGGTCCTTGAGTTCTTCATCCCCGTGTTCGTCGCAATAGGCCGTACTGACCCTCAGCGCGCCATTCGGAAGGAAGTCCATCCACCGGGTTGCCAGAGCCCCACAGGCAGTCCACCCGTGGTGGCATCCGATCTTTCCGTCATCCCGCTTACGGTAGTGCTTTGCTGCCATCACCGATCATCCTCCGTAACGAATTCCACGCACGCTTCGCACCATTCGGGGCAGCGCATCGATTCCTCTTGCATCATTCCGGCCCTACAATCCAGGCACACAGCCCACGCACGGACCGTGAACCTCAGTCGGGTACCGCCACAGTGAATGCAGGTCAGTCCGTGCATTACGCGTCTCCCTCAGCGTCCCGACGCTCCGTTTCGTACATCTCCATTCCGCCAGAAATGACCTTCTCGAAGTCGTGGCCATAGGATGCAGCGAGGTGCGCCAGATTCGCGATGAGGTCCCCCACCACTTCGGCGAAACACCCTTCGTCATACAACGCGAGTGCTTCGTCTCGCTGTCCTGTCTCGACCGCGAACCTCAGCGCGACCGCTGCCGAGTGGGCCCGCTTTGAATTCATCACAGCTTCAGCATTGTGCATTTCAGAAGTCCTTCCCGCCGACCTCATAGGCGTGCCCATGAAGGCAGACCACGTGCTCCAGGTGGATCGCCTCGTCGCCGAACCTCACGACTGCCTCGGCTTCGGCAAATTCGAATGCATAGTCTCCATCGCTCGCCCATACCTGGAAAGCGATCCCCTTCGGGTCGGAAACCCACGGGTCATAGATCCTGTCGAGGTAGGCCTCCGACCACCGGAATATGACCGTATAGGGGAACCACGGCTTCTGGCGGGTCACGACATCGCCCGTCGAATTGGTCCACCGGCCGTCCGGCCAAACCGCTATGCAGTACCTGGCGGACATGTGGGTGTACTGGCCAGCCTGTTCATCGAGCAACGCCCATGGGTAAGCGTCGCTGCTGCTGCGGGGCCGGTATTCCATCGGGGCATAGGAACCCCAGTGCCGGATATCGGCACCCTCACCCTTCGCTTTCAGGAGTCGGGCAGTGTGGTAGTTACGTTTCGGCATGACAGTCCCTTTCCAGATGATGATTGGCTATCTGTCGACTGACAGGCCATGCAAAGGGCCGTCCTGGTTACCAGGACGGCCCGGAGCAAAGCAGGTCAGGAGAGGCTGTCAGCGAGCCTGAAAGCGGCTTCCTTGTAGCGGGTAAGCGGGCAATGCGGGAAACCGTGCTGCCACATGTCAATGAATGCCTGCACGGCCTCATAATCAGCCGCAACGGCTTCAATACTCTTCTCGGTCTCGCGGGTCTGGTTCATTGCTCTATTCCGTTCTTCTGGTTGGGTGAAAGGCCATGGAACGGCCGGGCACTGCCCGGCCGGACCAAAGCGCTTCACTCAGCGGCGGGAAATCCACTCACAGGCAGGCTGGAATCCCTGCTGGCAGTTGTCTGCCTGAGCTTCGGTGAAGCCGTCATTGAATTGGGCCACGGCCTCACTTGGAGCATCCTGGAACCAGTCACAGGCAGACTGGAGTCCCATATCGCAATCCTCCGCCTTAGAGTCGGCGAACCCCTCGCCATAGACGTGCCCACGGGAGACACTGGGATTCGCCTTAGGGGGTGCCGAATGGTCGGCCACATACCCCACGAAGAACGCCCCCACGACTGCCACCAGGAGGGCAGCACGGGTCAGGAAATTACGCGTCGAGTTCTTCATTTCAGTCCTCACAGTCCCATCATCTTGATCAGGTCATCAACGGTCGGCTCAGGTGCACCCGAGAACAGGTCGAGCTGTCCCAGTTCCTGCCACTTGCGGATTTCCCGGCGGTAGCGTGCCTGAGCATTAGCGTGCTTGTGGGCATCCTCTTGCGAGAATTCGGCCCGGGAGTACTCCCACCACTCTCGGCGGATTTCAGAAGCTATGGTCTTCATGGATTTCTCCTCGCTTGTTGACTACTTACCGAGTTGCAAGTAAGAGGGCAAAAAGGGGGGTGTGAGGCCCAGTTGGGCATCACGTCGCAAGCCGTGCCGGTATGACCCTGCACGGCCCATACAGGGCTGTTTTTGGCGCCCCTGCCGCGCCTCGACTGTGCTGCCCGCTCGCTCCCCCAGTCCTTTCATTCTGGGATCAGTGCATTGGTCATCGCGTGGTCGCTGCACAGTCATGAGTTTTACGTCAGTCGCGTGTCTGCCCCGTTTGCTCCCCGGTTTCCCGGATCTTCGCAGCACATAGGATCGTTTCGGCTGACGGTGCCAGGCATTTGCCTGACCCACTGTTGAGTTATCAAGTTACGGCGATCACATTCCAGCCCTCCCCGCTGTTTTCCCACCCCAACTGTTGTAGCCCTACACCCCTCCTCATAAAGGGGGCGCAGAACCTGTCAGGGCGTACGCGGCAGGTGTCTGGTCAGGTCGCATTGTTTTGCGCCTTACAGATGGTGCTGTGTGCGTTTGGGAGAGGCGCTTTCACTCTCCGCCGGAAAGCCCAGCTGCCTTATCTCCGCTTCCCTTGTCCCCCGCGTTGCGGTGGGCGGTACTTCCCGGAGGGGCTTTCTGTGCTGCGCTCTTTCCGACACCGAGAACGTTAGGCACTCCCCCAGTTGCAAGCAAACGGCAGCGTTCATGTCAGAAATGAGATCGTGTAGCCACCCAGTCACGGAAAGTGCTGGAAAGCCCCGTCATGTGGATATAGGGGAGGCCGCAAGCCTGCGCCGTCATGGGTGCGCAAGAACCAATGCCCTAAAGCGGACATTTCGTAAGCCGGCTTTTACTTCAGTGTATGAAACACTACATAGAGTAGCCAGAATCTGTTACCAGTGAGAGATCATTCCGTGATGTCCTCGTTATCGAATACACGAGATACGCAACTCTTGTGCACTAGTTCTCTCATTGGGCTACACACAATGATCACATTCATGAACATGACATAGTCAGACATGAATCGGACATTAGGTATCGAATCAGGCATGCAAGCGCTCATCTGACGCATCATCATCCATGGATCTGACCCCTCGTCAGGAGATCCCTAGTGGTCTAGACCTCTCCAGGCCATCCATCCCCTGATGCGTCGTCACATGTGTGCCCGCATAAATGAATTGCCTGGTCAGAGCATTGATTCATTCATCATCCGCTGTGATGTGTACCCGGGGGTAATACATGCATACATACACACAGGACCCACCGGGGGTGCCTTCCTTCCAGGCTGTACGGGTATGAAAGTTTTCTCCCAATAGCACATTCATTCACAGCCCGTCAACTGGAGGCCCGACCCGGTAGGCTCTCCTCAAATCAGACTGGCAGTCGTCAGCCGGCATCAGGGGAGAGCCACATGCGCAGGACTACGCCCGAGGACATGATCCCGACCATGACGGCCTGGTATCCGGGCCTGTCGAAGGAGGCCCTGGCCTTCGTCTGCGAGATTGCGGCCGAGGTCTCCGACGACAATGAGGTGCCAGACCGCAACCGGGCTTCAGAGCTGCTGAATAGGGTGTGGAAGCGGCTGCCGGAGGCCCCCGCAGGCACGGACAGCGAGCTGCGTACACAGGTACTGGGGCTGACCTAGACCGGGGTTGTACCGGCCTGGAGGGCTCGGGGGGCTAAAGGGCCCTTCCGGGCCGTCCTGGAGGCCTTCCAGGGCTTCCTGGAGTCCGCGGTGAAGGTTGGGGAGGCCGGCGGAAGCGTCTACAGCCCGTCGGGGGCCTCCGCGGACCCCAAACCCGTGCTGAATGAATGAACTTGAGCTTGCTGGAAGACCTCACCGGCCTCTGACACACTGTGGACGCCCCACGAGCATGGGGGTCAGTCGTCTGGAGGACTACTGTCGTGGAACATCCACTTCTTCCGATCGTCAACAAGCTGGTCCCGGGCGGTAGCTACACCGCCCAGGACATCGCTGGACTTACAGGCCTGAGTTACAGTTCCGTCCGCACGCTCCATCGGGCGGGTTACCTGCCTGGCAGCGCGGTCAGAAGCCCCACCCGTGGCGGTCACCAGCTGATCTGGACCGGCAAGGCGCTGCGTCAAGCCGCAAGGAAGACGCCCTCACTCACCTTTGATCACGAGAAGTATCACCTGGCAACGCTGTGGCGCTTGGGCTGCCGCTGCAAGGCATGCACCTCCTGGCATAGCAAGGACACTCGACAGCGGAATGCGGTGAAGGCGGAACTGGCGTTCCCGGTCGGGGCTCAGAGCATGGTTCTGAGGCTGGTCTCGGCCGGCATTCCGATGGCAGAGGCCGCCGAGAGAGCGGGTGTCTCCCTCTCTCGGGTCTATGGGTACGGTCGACGGAACCCTGAGTTCAAGGCTTCCCTGGACGAAGCTGGGATGGCGTTGTGTGCCGACCCGACCAGCCCACACTGCGGTACTCCCAACGCCTATCGACACCTGAGGTGTCGGGGAACCACTTGCCGGCGGGCTCATGCTCCAACAACCCGGTGAACCCGCCCTCACATCACCCATTCGGGTGGCTCTGGCCAGGACGCTTGCCCGTTGTCAGTGGACCGTGGCAAAGTCGGTCTCGCCGAACCGGGGCAACCCGAAACGGTGGTGGCAGCAGCCTCTCGGGGCTGTTGTGGATCGCAACATAGGTGTGCTCGTGCACACTGCAAAACTCCTCCGGGCAACTGTGAGGATGCCTGGCCCGAGGAACCGGTCATACGCCCTAGAGGGTTCGCAATGAGCGAGCCTTTGGGTCAGGCAGTTATCAGCCCTAGAGGGCTCGCAATGAGCGCTTTATCGGGTCGGAAGGCGTAAGCCTCACCGGACCGGCAGACATCAGCCCTAGAGGGCTTGCAGTACTGCCCCGCTTAGACGGGGATGATTCTTGGTCGTGCTTCAGCATGCCGTAGGCCCTGCGTTCGCCGGGTCAGCAGAGCCCCGCTTTCGGCGGGGCTTTCTGTGTTCTGCACCACTCTTTAAGCCTCGGCGTCCTGAGGCCATGGTCATTGACACATACATCTTTATTGCCGGGGGTTCTATATGCCCTCTACCCTGACATCAGAATCGTGGTAGAGGATGGGGTTATGAACCTAGACCTCCCTGAGATTTCTCCTCCGCCTATCAAGTCCGAGGCTATGTCAGCAGGGCAGGTGAGACTGACTGCCGACCTGGACGAGATCGAGCGCGAGTACGGTGCGTTGGTGCGGGACGTTCACCCTGTGGTGGCTCGACGCATGGCGATCGAACTCCTTGAAGCCGCGGAGCAGGCCGAGTTCAGGCGCGGCTAGGCCAGCCGTCGATCAGGAGGCGTAGGCAACCGGCCCAGGCCTCAACTGCCCTCCTGTCACTCGTTCGAGGGAGGTTGGCCAGCGGACTTGCTCGTTGTCAGTGGCCCCTGGCAGAGTCCTCCTCGTCGGACCAGAGGGAACCCAGGCTGCTTGTCCCCGCCTACGCGGGGGTCAGCCATGCGGCACTTAAGGGCATAGCAGGATTAGCGGATCTTTCCCGCGTCAGCGGGAGTCAGCCGCCTCTTGTCGGCACCTTGGGGGGCCTCTGCGCACTCTCCCCGCGTAAGCGGGGGTCACGAAGCTCCCATTCGCGAATGGGAGCTTCGTCGTGTTCAGGCCTTCCCGGCTGGCGGTAGGGTGACCGTGTGCACCTCGGTCTGCGGGTGCTATCCCGCAGATACAGGTAGCCGGCCCCGGGGAACTGTCCCCGGGGCCGGTTCTGGTCGGCTAGGCTCGGCCCCGGCAACGAACTAACGACTCATTGCCGCGTGTGGCCACAGGAGTGTCACGCCAGGCCCCCTCTTTCGAGGGGGCCTCTTTGAGTTCCCGGCCTGTCAGCCAGTCTCCGCTTCCAGATCGGCCAGCTTGCCCAGGTACCTCGATCCGGTCCGATGGGACAGGCCCAATTCCTCCGCCAGGGCGACGCCGGTCACCTTCTTCTGCTCGGCCTTCAACTTCTCGGCCGCCGCCTGGATCACCTCCGGAGCCACTGCCGGCCGGCCTCGCCTACCTCGCCGCGGCCTCGCCTCCCCGGTCTCCATGTCGATCAGGGACAGCTGTCCGTCCTCGTCGCCCTGGTCCTCGTCGGGCTCGGGGACATCGGGGGCTTCCACCTCGATGGCCGTTTCCCGTGGGCCACGGCCCATGTGCAGCAGGTGAGCCACAACCAGCCCCGGAATGGCCGAGACAGCCGCGACCAGGACGGCCGAGGAGGACATGTAGTCCAGCTGGATCAAGTGGGATATGTCCTGAGCCAGGATGGCCAGGATCAGCGCCAGAACAGCACCGACCTGAGCACTGGCCTTTCCCGGCAGGTTGAAGCGTCGGGCCACGTCAGCCATTACGGCAGCGCTGGCCGCGTACACGCTGACGCAGACCGGCATCAGCATGGCGACGTTGGGGCTCCACCCGGCCACCTCAGCGAGGTGAATTTCGCCCGGGACAGACATGGCCAGCGCGGCGACGAACGCCAGCGGGGCGCCAAATCTCCTGGTCGCCTTCGCGAACCAGGGCAGGTCAACAGAGACAGTTGCAGACATGGTTGTCCCCTCTCAGGACAGAAGGGACAGGATTAGGCCGCGTCCGGGAGGAAGCCGTAGGGACGGGCGCCCTTGGCGAAATGGCCAGATTCACGGCGGCCCCTGATGACCGCGAGCAGTCCGCCGGCCTCGCCGGAAGCGGCCGAAGGCGCGGGCGCCTGGCTCCTGGCCACCCCTGCACAGCTGGAGCAGATTCCGGCCTCCTGGCCACGGGGCAGCGGACCCCGGCACTGGCCGCACTCGACCAGCTGGACAACGGGCTCCGAGGGGACAGGAACCGGCGGAATCTTGTTCGTGAGTCGCCATTCGACCACGTGGGAAGCAGACCGGATTTTGGCAGGCAGACCGGAAATGAGGGCGTCGCGGATCTCGGCCTCGGTGGCTCCACGGGACAGCCACTCGACGGCGAGTGGGGCCAGGCGAAGCATCTCGGGGACACCCAGGCGAAGCCGGCGCTCGACCTGGCCCACGCGGTCCAGGACGGCCACGGCGTTAGCCGTGGCCTGGTCCTGATCATCTTCCTGCCCGCCCTCGACCTCGGCCGCCGGTGCGGCCTCAGCCGCTTCGACGGGGGTAGGGGTGGGGTTCTTTCCCAGGTCCTTTCCCGAAGGGTTGGACCCGGCGGTCCGGCATCGCGGCTCACCGGACCTCGGAGACTCGATCTTCGGCCCGGTCATCGGGACATCCGAGACGGTCACGTGCGTGAACCAGCGGCCAGCCTCGTTCTGGTTTTTGGCACAGACGACGTATCCGGCCACCTGGAGTTCCTTCAGGGCCCCGGTGACACGTCGCTGACCTTCGTGGGTGCCCTCGGTGAGGGACCCGACCGTCTCGGCGGTCTGGTCAGGCTGAGACAGCAGGAGGCACAGGAGCCCACGAGCTGCGAGGGACAGGCCAGAGGCCTGGAGTATGGCGTTTGGCAGGACGGTGAAGTCCCGGTCATGCCGGGTACGCTGGATCTGCACGGGAGATGTTTCCTCTTCGTGTCGGACCCCGGGGCGTTGGCGCGCCGCCGGGGTCAACTGTGATACGGGAATGGTTGCACCTGGGGGTTTACTTGCAACCGGGGGAACCGTAACACGATCATCCGGCCTCCGGTCCAGGACTAGATCTTCATCCTCTCGGGAACCACCAGCTCGAACCTGTCCTGGTAGCAGAAGAAGCGCACCCCGTTACGCCGTGTAAGCATCTCCAGTTCCTCCACATCAGCGGCCTGCCACAGTTCCCGCCAGGTCTGGCCCAGGCTCCGGTACTCCCACCGGTCGCCAGTCGGCAACTCACTAAGGACGGCATACTCCGCGTTGAGCTTGTCGATCGTGGCTTCAGCCTTTGGACGGGTGAGCGCGGTCCCGTACCGCCGCCCTGGCTCCATGTCGGACATGAGGTGATCCACCAACTCCTCAATCTCCTTCATTCGGCCAGCGTTGTCCTCGCCCACGACGTAGATGCGCTCCTCTGCCTCCAGGTCGCCGAACTCCCCCATGAGGTGATGCTCGAAGGTCGCAAGCAGCCGGCCCGGCTCCCAAGAGGTTTGTTCCTCGCAGCCGTACTTTGTCCGCCCATCTACTATCCGCGGGTTCACGCAGCGGAACTTGGGATACTCGGCAACCGTGCCGTCCTTCTTCTCCTTGCGTGCCACGTGCAGACGTATTTTGCCTTTGCAGTAGCCACAGCCCCAAACGGTTGGGAATGGGGTCACGTTGGTAGGGGATGACACCTTGAAGGTACGTCCGCTGAGGTAGTCCTGTAGAGCTCCCCACTCATCTTCGGTAAAGATTGCATCGGCAACCTTCACCTTGTGCCCGTCACTGTTTATGACGGGTATCGTCTCGTAATACTTCTTTTCGGGGACTGGCCGTGTCTCCATCTTCCACCCCATGAGCGCTTCGTTCCTCAGCAGCTTCCGCAGTCCGGAGGCCGTCCACTTGTATTCGCGGCCTGATTCCTGGATGCGCTTAGACGGGCGGGTTCCTCGGGCTGTCAGCTCTCCTCGCGCATTGAGGTCGTCGGCTATGACTGCATGGGACTCCTTGCCGGCGAGGAGCCGGTTCACCACTTCCCGGAGAACGTTGACCTGGTGCGCATTCTGACGCAGGTAGGCGGCTCCATCCTCCTTGTAGACCTCAAAGCCGTACGCAGGCATGCCGCCGGCCCACCTGGGCAGCTCGCGTACCGAGTCTCGGAACGACTTGACCCGGATAGAGGTGTTCTTTGCCTCCATCTCTGCCAGCGCGGAGAACAGAGCGATGATGACGTGCCGGAACGGCCCGGTCATATCAAAGATCGGCTCAGTGACGGAGGCGAAGTCCTTGTTTCCGTGGTCCGCCGCCCATCGAAGCATGTCTTGCATATCCATGACGCTTCGAATAAGTCGATCGAGCTTCCAGAACAAGATCAGGTCGAACTCAGGCGCCCGCTCCTTCAGCCAATGACCTAGCTCGGCCCGCTCAAATGGACTCTGCTTGGAAGCCGAGACGTGGGCATCGCGCGCCACGCCGGCCTCAACCCAGCCCAGGTGTGCTCTGTCAGCGATGAACTTTCGGGCGTCGACGAGCTGGCGTTCGAGGCTTGTCGACTCGTCGGTCAGCTCGCTGATCCGCAGTGAGATGAGCACGCGGACCGGCTTGGGCCGGCTCGCTGCCAGGAGCATCGCAGCAGAAAGTGCCAGGTCAGAGGAGGTCATGGGCGGGGACGGTACCTCTGTTTACCTCTTGAGTACAAGCGGGGCACGTTCTACCCCTTCGCCCCGATGCCGGGCGGCGGGGAGCGGCGCAACAGCCCGCTGGAGCTCCAGGTCAACGCGATGCTGGGGAACGACCTGCGGCTGGAGAAGGACCTGAGCCGCTGGTTCCCGGTCTGGGGCGCGCCGGGCCTGTGAGGCACCGCCCGGCCCGGCCGCCCGCCGTCGCGGCCCGCTGCGACGGCGCGGCTACGACAGCGCGCTGACGGCCAGCCCGAACAGGAAGCGGATCGCCAGGACGGACCCGAGCAGCAGGAACCCGCACAGCGACCACAGTCCGACCGTCCAGGCCAGATCCACGAGCCGGTCCCCGGCGGTTCGCGGGGCGTCCCAGGGGTCGTCGGACTCGCCCCGGTAAGGCACCGGGGCGGGCAGCGGGTCGGCGAGGCCCAGGCGCAGGTGCTCCTCGGAGCAGTACGTCCGGTAGAGCACCTCGGCGGACCGGCGGTCGATCTCCAGGTCCAGCCACCCCTCGGGCAGTTCCAGGCCCCCGCCCCCGGCCGCCGTCCTGGGCTCCGTCCGGCCGCAGACGTCGCACCGCTCCAGGCCCGCCCGGTCCTTCGGTACGTCCCGCTCCGGCGCCCCGCCGGTCGCGGCCCCGGTCGGGGCGGCGGCGGCCGGTACGGCGGCGGCCGGGGCCGCGGTGGCCGTCCCGGCGTTCCCGACGTCCCCGGTGTTCGCCAGTTCCGCCAGGACGAAGAGCACGAAGACGACCCCGAGGGTGATCACGGCGACGGCGGCGTACTGCGGCCGGCTGTCCTCCACGAAGCCGAAGGCCGCCCCGGAGAGCAGGAGGAGGACGAAGGTCCCGGCCCGGACGGCACGGGATCGGAAGTGGCGCATGCGGTGATCATGCCAGCACCCGGTGCCTATGATCGCCCGTATGCGCAGCCGCCAGTACGGACCAGACCTGACCCCGCCGTGGAAGAGCCGGCGGCCCGCCCCGGAGGTGCCCGCCGAGCGGGACCTGGTGGTGGAGGAGGCGGCGACCGGCTTCTGCGGGGCGGTGGTGCGCTGCGAGAAGACCGCCGAGGGGTTCACCGTCACCCTGGAGGACCGGTTCGGCAAGCACCGGGTGTTCCCGATGGTCGCGCGCGGCTTCCTGCTGGAGGGCAAGGCGGTCACGCTGGTCCGCCCGGCCGGCCCGGCCCCCTCCCGGGCGCCCGGACGCACCGCCTCCGGCTCGATCGCCGTCCCCGGCGCCCGCGCCCGGGTCGCCCGCGAGTCGCGCATCTACGTCGAGGGCCGGCACGACGCGGAGCTGGTCGAGCGGGTCTGGGGTGACGACCTGCGGATCGAGGGCGTGGTCGTCGAGTACCTGCGCGGCATCGACGACCTGCCCGCGATCGTCGCCGACTTCGCCCCCGGCCCCGGCCGTCGCCTCGGCGTCCTGGTCGACCACCTGCTCCCCGGCACCAAGGAGCACCGCATCGCCGCCCAGGTCACCGGCGACGCGGTGCTGGTCGTCGGACACCCCTACATCGACATCTGGCAGGCCGTGAAGCCCGCCAGCGTCGGCATCCCCGCCTGGCCCGCCGTCCCCCGCGGCGAGGACTGGAAGGAGGGCACCTGTCGCCGCCTCGGCTGGCCGGTGGACACCCCGGCGGCCTGGAAGCACATCCTGTCGAAGGTGGACTCCTACAAGGACCTGGAGCCCGAACTCCTGGGCCGCGTGGAGGAGTTGATCGACTTCACCGCCCTGCCTGGTCAGGAGTAGGTCTGGAACTCCGAGGTGTCGAGCGTGATGCCGAGCGGGTCGACCTGAATCGGGTCGCCGAACTTGGTGGTCCGTTCGGACCAGTACGCCGGAGTACCCGAAGGCGAGTCGGTGGTCGGATCCGTGAGGAGCACGCACACACCCTTGAGCGGATCGACGATCAGGTACGCGGGAATCCCGCCTTGGGCGTACATCTCACGCTTGGTCCTGTAGTCCCGGTACACGCTGGTCTTGGAAACGACCTCGACCACGACGGTCACCGCGGAGGCGGGCAGCAGGCGGCCCGCCTCCGGGACGACACCGCGCTCGAAGACGACCAGATCCGGTTGGGGTTCGCTGGCCTCGCCGGAGATGATCAGATCCTGCGTCTGAAGTGCCCGCCACCGGGCGTACGGGGTCTGGTGCTGAATCGCGGCGACGATGACGTTGTGGACCATGTCCGGCCCGGCCATCATCACGATTTCCCCCCTGATGAGCTCGGCTTTGACGCCTTCCGGCACCTCCAGGTTCTCGAAGATCCCGGTCATCCGATCATCGATGGCGGTCATTGCGCGCTCCCTCCGACGGCTGACACCACGTTAACGGCGTTCAGTCCACCAGGTCACGGACCACCGCGTCCGCCAGCAGCCGGCCCCGGAGGGTGAGGACGGCGCGGCCCCGCTCGTAGGGGGCGGGGGCGAGGAGGCCGTCGGCGAGGTGGCGGGCGGCGGCCTCCCGGCCGGTGGCGGTGAGGAGGTCCAGGGCGACGCCCTCGACCAGGCGCAGTTCGAGGAGGACGCGTTCGACGCGGCGGTCCTCGTCGGCCAGCACCTCCCGGGCCAGGGCCGGGGTGCGCCGCTCGGCGAGGGCCTGGGCGTAGGCCGCGGGGTGCTTGGCGTTCCACCAGCGGACGCCGCCGACGTGGCTGTGGGCGCCGGGGCCCGCGCCCCACCAGTCGGCGCCGGTCCAGTAGAGCTCGTTGTGGCGGCAGCGGCCCTCGGGGGTGGTGGCCCAGTTGGAGACCTCGTACCAGGAGTAGCCGGCGGCGGCGAGCGCCTCCTCGGCGATCAGGTAGCGGTCGGCGTGCACGTCGTCGTCGATCATCGGCAGTTCGCCGCGCTTGACCCGGGCGGCCAGCCGGGTGCCCTCCTCGACGATCAGCGAGTACGCGGAGACGTGGTCGGGCCCGGCGCCGATGGCGGCGTCCAGGGAGGCCCGCCAGTCGTCGTCGGACTCGCCCGGGGTGCCGTAGATGAGGTCGAGGTTGACGTGCTCGAAGCCGGCCGCGCGGGCCTCGGCCACGCAGGCCTCGGGGCGGCCCGGGGTGTGGTGGCGGTCGAGCAGCGCCAGGACGTGCGGGCGGGCGCTCTGCATGCCGAAGGAGATCCGGTTGTAGCCGCCCTCGCGCAGCTCGGCCAGGTAGGCCGGGTCGACCGACTCCGGGTTGGCCTCGGTGGTGACCTCGGCGTCCTCGGCGAGCCCGAACTCCTCGCGGATCGCGGCGAGCATCTTCACCAGGTCCCGGGCGGGCAGCAGGGTCGGGGTGCCGCCGCCGAGGAAGACGGTGCGCACCGGCAGGTCGGCCTGCCCCAGCACCTTCCGGGCGAGGCGGACCTCGGCGACCACGTTGTCCGCGTAGGTGTCCTGCGAGGCGACCGCCCCGGAGGAGCGCAGCTCGGTGGCGGTGTAGGTGTTGAAGTCGCAGTAGCCGCAGCGGCTGGCGCAGTACGGCACGTGCAGGTAGAAACCGAACGGCCGCGAGCCCAGCCCGTCCAGGGCGTGCGCGGGCAGGGAACCGTCGGACGGCACCGGATCGCCGTCGGGAAGTGCGGAGGGCATGCACCCATTGTCCCGTACGGCACGCGAAGCCTTCGCGGGCCGTACGGGAGGGGGCGGATCAGGCCTCGTTGGCGCCCGCGTACATCGCGCTCACCGCGTCCGCGTAGGTCCGCTCGACCACCGGGCGCTTGATCTTCAGGCTCGGGGTGAGCTCGCCGTGCTCGATGTCGAGGTCGCGCGGCAGCAGGTGGAACTTCTTGATCGTCTGCCAGCGCTGGAGGTCGGCGTTGACCCGCTCGACGAAGCCCCCGATCAGCTCGCGCACGGCCGGCTCGGCGGCCAGCTCGGCGTAGGACCGGCCGGCCAGGCCGTGCTCGGCGGCCCACGGCAGCAGGACCGTCTCGTCCAGGCCGATCAGCGCGGTGCAGTAGTTGCGGCCGTTGCCGATCACCAGGATGTTGCTGACGAACGGGCAGACCGCCTTGAACTTGCCCTCGACCTCGCTGGGCGCCACGTACTTGCCGCCGGAGGTCTTGAACAGGTCCTTCTTGCGGTCGGTGATCCGCAGGAAGCCGTCCGGGGAGAGCTCGCCGATGTCCTCGGTGTGGAACCAGCCGTCCGGCTCCAGCACCTCGTCGGTCTTCTCCGGCAGGTTGTGGTAGCCGCGCATGACACCCGGGCCGCGCAGCAGGATCTCGCCGTCCTCGGCGATCCGCACCTCGGTGCCGGGCAGCGGGCGGCCCACCGTGCCGATCCGCACGTCCTCCGCACGGTTGACGCAGGAGCCGGCGCTGGTCTCGCTCAGGCCGTAGCCCTCCAGGATCGGCACCCCGGCGCCGATGAAGAAGAAGCCGATCTCCGGGGCGAGCGCGGCGCTGCCGGAGACCGCGCCGCGCAGCCGGCCGCCGAAGGCCGTCCGGATCTTCGCGTACACCAGCTTGTCGGCCAGCGAGTGCTGCATCCGCAGGCCCAGCGGCGCGGAGCCGGCGCCGGTGGCGACCCGGTTCTCCTGGACCGCCCGGGCGTGCTCGCGGGCCACCTTGGCCGCCCACATGAAGATCTTGTACTTGGCGCCGCCCTCGGCCCGGGCCTTGCCCGCGATGCCGTTGTAGACCTTCTCGAAGATGCGCGGCGCCGAGGCCATGATGGTCGGCCGGATCGCCGGCAGGTTGTGGATGATCCGGTCCACCCGGCCGTCCACCGCCATCACGTGCCCGGTGGCGATCTGCCCCGAGATCAGCGTCTTGCCGAACACGTGCGACAGCGGCAGCCACATGAACTGCACGTCGTCCGGGCCGAGCAGCCCGGTGGCCTCCTGCGCCCGGCCCTCGTACGCCCAGCAGTCGTGCACCAGGCGCACCCCCTTGGGGCGGCCGGTGGTGCCGGAGGTGTAGATGAGGGTGGCCAGCTGCTCCTTGCCGAGCCCGTCGACGGCCTTCTCCACCGCGTCCGGGTGCTCCGCCAGGTGCCGGGCGCCGCGCTCCTCCAGCTCGGCGAGGGTGAGCAGCTCCAGACCGCCGGTCTCCGGGGCCTCGGCGGGAGCGTCGAAGAGGATCACGGTGCGCAGCTCGGGCAGGCGGTCGAGCTGCCCGACCACCTTGGCCAGCTGGACGGCGTTCTCCGCGAACAGCGCCCGGGAGCCGGAGTCGGAGAGGATGAACCCGGTCTCGTCCGCGTTGGTGCTCGGGTAGACGGTGGTGATCGCGGCGCCCGCGCACATGGCGCCGAGGTCGGCGACGATCCACTCGATCCGGGTCGAGGAGGCCAGCGCCACCCGGTCCTCGGCCTGGATGCCGAGCACCATCAGGCCGGCGGCCACCGCCTTGACCCTGGTCGCGGTCTGCGCCCAGGTGAGCGAGCGCCACTGCTCGGCACCGGGCGCGCCGTCCGCGGCCTGCTCGTCCACGGGCGAGGGGTAGCGGTAGGCCTCGGTGTTCGGGGTCAGGGCGACCCGCTCCAGGAACAGGTGGGCGACGGAGGCGGGACGCCCGGCGACCAGGTCGGACCTGCCGGAGTCGATCAGGGACTGCGCGGAACTCAACGAGGACCTCCGGTGGCGGGTGGCCGTCTGAGGGATTGTCGCGACGGCCGTGGGGGCGGTCGCCGGGCCCCCGGTCCACCGGATCGGTACCGGCCAGTAACAAAGGGGCAACCAGCAGCCTAGGGGGAAACCGGTCATTCCGTAAGGGGGCGAGGGACCCCGGCACACCACCGCCCCGGCCGTGCCGCGCCCGACAGTTCGGCAAAGGACCGGCAAACCTCTGACTCCCGCCCCGACCCAATGGCCTGTACGACGCTACAGAACACCCAGAATTGGGGTGCGAACCCGACCGGCGACGACAAGAGTGTGCTAGTGCTGATCAGACTGCTGAGGGCGTACCTGCGCCCGTACTCCCGACCGATCACCCTGCTGGTGCTGCTCCAGCTGGTGTCCACCCTCGCGGCGCTCTACCTGCCGACGCTCAACGCGGACATCATCGACGACGGCGTCGTCAAGGGCGACACCGGCTACATCCTGCGCGTCGGCGGAGTGATGATCGGCGTCACCCTCGTCCAGGCCCTCTGCTCCATCGGCGCCGTCTTCATCGGCTCCCGCACCGCGATGGCCTTCGGCCGGGACCTGCGCGCCGCCGTCTTCGACCGGGTGCAGAGCTTCTCCGCCCGCGAGGTCGGCCAGTTCGGCGCCCCCTCCCTGATCACCCGCACCACCAACGACGTCCAGCAGGTCCAGATGCTCGCCCTGATGACCTTCACGCTCATGGTCGCCGCACCGATCATGTGCGTCGGCGGCATCATCATGGCGCTCAACCAGGACGTCCCGCTGTCCGGCCTGCTGCTCGCCGTCATCCCCGCCCTCGGCATCGTCGTCGTCCTGCTGGTCCGCGCCCTGCGCCCCAAGTTCCGCAGCATGCAGGAGCGGATCGACACCGTGAACCGGGTCCTGCGCGAACAGATCACCGGCATCCGCGTCATCCGCGCCTTCGTCAAGGACGACCAGGAACAGGCCCGCTTCGCCGGCTCCAACGAGGACCTCACCCAGGTCGCCCGCCAGGTCGGCCGGCTGATGTCCGTCATGTTCCCCGCCGTCATGCTGGTCGTGAACGTCTCCAGCGTCGCCGTGCTCTGGTTCGGCGCCCACCGCATCGACAGCGGCGCCATGGAGATCGGCGCGCTCACCGCCTTCCTCTCCTACCTGATGCAGATCCTGATGAGCGTCATGATGGCCACCTTCATGTTCATGATGGTGCCGCGCGCCGAGGTCTGCGCCGAACGCGTCGACGAGGTCCTCGGCACCCACAGCAGCGTCGTCCCGCCCGCCGCCCCCGTCACCGAGGTGACGCGCGGCGGCAACCTGGAACTGCGCGACGTCGACTTCCGCTACCCCGGCGCCGAGGCCTCCGTGCTGCGCGGCATCGACCTCACCGCCCGCCCCGGCGAGACCACCGCCATCATCGGCTCCACCGGCAGCGGCAAGTCCACCCTGCTCGGCCTCGTCCCCCGGCTCTTCGACGCCACCTCCGGCCAGGTCCTCATCGACGGCGTGGACGTCCGCGAACTCGCCCCCGCCACCATCGCCGAGAACGTCGGCATCGTCCCGCAGAAGCCCTACCTCTTCTCCGGCACCGTCGCCAGCAACCTCCGCTACGGCCGGCCCGACGCCACCGACGAGGAACTCTGGCACGCCCTGGAGATCGCCCAGGCCAAGGAGTTCGTCGAGAAACTGCCCGAAGGCCTCGACGCCCCCATCGCCCAGGGCGGCGGCAACGTCTCCGGCGGCCAGCGCCAACGCCTCGCCATCGCCCGCACCCTGGTGCGGCGCCCCTCCGTCTACCTCTTCGACGACTCCTTCTCCGCGCTCGACTACGCCACCGACTCCAAGCTCCGCAAGGCCCTCGCCCGCGAGACCTCCGACGCCACCGTCCTGATCGTCGCCCAGCGCGTGTCCACCATCCGCGACGCCGACCGGATCATCGTCCTCGACGAAGGCGCCGTCGTCGGCACCGGAACCCACCACGAACTGATGGCCGACAACCCGACATACCGGGAGATCGTGCTCTCCCAGCTCACCGAGCAGGAGGCGGCGTGACCACCCCCGGAAAGCCCGCGCCCGGAAAGCCCGCGCCCGGCGCCCCGAAGGCCGACCCGACGAAGGCCGACCCGACGAAGGCCGACGCCGCGCGGACCGACCTCAAGAAGCCCGACGCGCCCAGCGACTCCCAGGCCGCCGCCGCCCGCCGAGGCCCGGCCGGCCCCGGCCGCTTCATGGGCGGCCAGGGCACCGAGAAGTCCATGGACTTCAAGGGCTCCGGCAAACGCGTCCTCGGCCTGCTGCGCCCCGAACGCAACACCCTGCTCGGCGTCCTGGCCCTCGGCGTGCTCGGCATCGGCTGCGCCGTCATCGGCCCCAAGATCCTCGGCGACGCCACCGACCTGATCTTCGCCGGCGTCATCGGCGCCCGCTTCCCGGCCGGCGCCACCAAGGAGCAGGTCGTCGACGGCCTGCGCGCCCACGGCGACGGCGGCTTCGCCGACCTGCTCTCCGCCGTCGACTTCACCCCCGGCCAGGGCATGGACTTCGGCGCCATCGGCACCGTCCTGCTCTGGGTGCTCGGCATCTACCTCGCCTCCGCCGTCTTCGGCATCTTCCAGGGCCGGCTCGCCACCCGGGCCGTCCAGGCCGCCGGCTACCGACTGCGCCAGGACGTCGAGGCCAAGCTCTCCCGGCTGCCGCTCAGCTACTTCGACAAGCAGCCGCGCGGCGAAGTGCTCAGCCGGGTCACCAACGACATCGACAACATCGGCCAGTCCATGCAGCAGACCATGGGACAGGTCGTCAACTCGCTGCTCACCGTGGTCGGCGTGCTCGCGATGATGTTCTGGATCTCCCCGCTGCTCGCCGTGATCGCACTGGTCTCGGTGCCCGTCTCCGTCGTCGTCGCCACCAAGGTCGGCAAGCGGGCCCAACCCCAGTTCGTCCAGCAGTGGAAGTCCACCGGCCAACTCAACGCCCACATCGAGGAGATGTACACCGGCCACACCCTGGTCAAGGCGTTCGGCCGGCAACACGAGGCCGCCGAGACCTTCCGCGAGCACAACGACGCGCTCTACCAGGCCAGCTACCGGGCCCAGTTCATCTCCGGCATCATCCAGCCCGCGATGATGCTGATCGGCAACCTCCAGTACGTGCTGGTCGCCGTCGTCGGCGGCCTGCGGGTCGCCAGCGGCGCGCTGTCCATCGGCGACGTCCAGGCGTTCATCCAGTACTCCCGGCAGTTCAGCCAGCCGCTCACCCAGGTCGCCAGCATGGCCAACCTGCTGCAGTCCGGCGTCGCCTCCGCCGAGCGCGTCTTCGAACTGCTCGACGCCCCCGAGCAGAGCCCCGAACCCGCCATGCCCGAACGGCCCGACGTGGTGCGCGGCCGGGTCGCCTTCCAGGACGTGTCCTTCCGCTACGACCCCGACAAGCCCCTCATCGAGGACCTCTCGCTCAAGGTCGAACCCGGCCAGACCGTCGCCATCGTCGGCCCCACCGGCGCCGGCAAGACCACCATGGTCAACCTGCTGATGCGCTTCTACGAGATCAGCTCCGGACGGATCACCCTCGACGGCGTCGACATCGCCGCGATGTCCCGCGAGGAACTGCGCTCCGGCATCGGCATGGTGCTCCAGGACACCTGGCTGTTCGGCGGCAGCATCGCCGACAACATCGCCTACGGAGCCGAGTCGGCCACCCGCGAACAGGTCGTCGAGGCCGCCAAGGCCGCCCACGTCGACCGCTTCGTGCGCACCCTGCCGGACGGCTACGACACCGTCATCGACGACGAGGGCGCCGGCGTCAGCGCCGGCGAGAAGCAGCTGATCACCATCGCCCGGGCCTTCCTCGCCCAGCCGTCCATCCTGGTCCTGGACGAGGCGACCAGCTCCGTCGACACCCGCACCGAGGTGCTGATCCAGCGCGCCATGGCCCGGCTGCGCACCGGCCGCACCAGCTTCGTGATCGCCCACCGGCTCTCCACCATCCGGGACGCCGACGTGATCCTGGTGATGGAGAACGGCTCGATCGTCGAACAGGGCTCGCACGACGACCTGATCG
Organism: Kitasatospora sp. NPDC056783; assembly: GCF_042789895.1. Classification (NCBI taxonomy): domain Bacteria; kingdom Bacillati; phylum Actinomycetota; class Actinomycetes; order Kitasatosporales; family Streptomycetaceae; genus Kitasatospora; species Kitasatospora sp. NPDC056783. The sequence continues at coordinate 109 of NZ_JBHUAF010000054.1, read as the reverse complement.
CCGCCGACGGCGCCTACGCCCGCCTCTACCAGGCGCAGTTCGCCGAGGCCGCGGTCGAGGTGGACTGACCCGCGCGGGGTCCGCGCGAGAGGCCCGGCCGGGGTTCCCG
>NZ_JBHUAF010000053.1:0-32518 GCF_042789895.1 Kitasatospora sp. NPDC056783 | reverse complement strand
GCTGCGGCGGCTGCGGCCGCGGCTGCCGCGGCGGCGCAGGCGGCCCGGCGGCGGGCCGTCGAAACCTTCCCGACCCAGATCGAGCGGGACACCGCCGTCGACCGGATCTCCCCCACGGAGGCCCGGACGACCTCCTGACGCACGACCGCTCCGGCCGCCATCGCGCCCCGGCCGGTCCTGTGCGGGCCCTCGTGTGCGGGCTCCCGGTCGGACCATCCCGACCGGGCCGGCTCCGTCGCGGCCGGCCCCGTTCAGGCCACCGGGGCGTGGTCGACGTGCACGGTGGCGGCCAGCAGGCGCGGGACCGCCCGGATCAGCGCCTGCTCCGCCGCCTCGGCCACCCGGTGCGCGGCCACCACGGTGAGCTCGCCGTCCACCACCACGTCCGCCTCGGCGCGCAGCGAGTGCCCGATCCACCGCATCCGCAGCGCGCCCACCCCGCGCACGCCGTCCACCGCGCGCAGCGCCTCCTCGGCGGCGTCCACCAGGCCCGGGTCCACCCCGTCCATCAGCCGCCGGCCCACCTCGCGCACCGAGCCGCGCAGCACCCAGAGGATCGCCGCCGTGATCAGCAGGCCGACCAGCGGGTCCGCCCAGCGCAGGCCGAGCCCGGCCCCGGCCGCACCGACCAGCACCGCGAGCGAGGTCAGCCCGTCGGTCCTGGCGTGCACGCCGTCCGCGACCAGCGCCGCCGAGCCGATCCGGCGGCCGGTGCGGATCCGGTAGCGGGCCACCCACTCGTTGCCCAGGCAGCCGACCAGCGCGGCGGCGGCCACCGCCACCAGGTGGTCCACCGGCCGGGGGTGCAGCAGCCGGTCCGCCGCGGTCACCGCGGTGAACACCGCCGAGGCCGCCACGGTCAGCACGATCGCCACCCCGGCCAGGTCCTCGGCCCGCCCGTAGCCGTAGGTGTAGCGGCGGTTCGCGGCCCGGCGGCCGAGCAGGAAGGCGATCCCGAGCGGGACGGCGGTCAGCGCGTCGGCCGCGTTGTGCACGGTGTCGCCGAGCAGTGCCACCGAGCCGGAGAGGGCCACGATGGCGGCCTGGAGCAGCGCGGTGGCGCCGAGCACCGCGAGCGAGGTCCACAGGGTGCGCAGCCCCTCGGCGGAGGCCTCCATGGCCCGGTCCACCCGGTCCGCCGCGTCGTGCGAGTGCGGGCGCAGGGCGTGGGCGAGGCGGTGGCGCAGGGCGTGGGCGGCACGGTGGCGCAGGGCCGCGGAACCGGAACCGGGGTGCCCGTGGCCCCACCCGTGCGCGTGGCCGTCACCGTGGTGATGGCCGTGCCCTCGTCCGTGGTGATCTTCGACGCGATCACGAGCGCGGTTGTGCGGGTGGTTGTGCGGGCGCGGGTTCGCGCCCTGGGCGTGGACGTCAGCCTCCATAAGCCCTACGGTGGCACATCAACCGCCTTGCAGCCATTGCCGTCCTACACCCTCTGACCAGCTGCGACGCGCTCGCAACTACGTCTCCCCCGCCACTGCGCAGCACTGCCCCGCCCGGCCCCCGGCCGGCCGCCGCCCAGCCGCCCCGCCGCCGTCCCGCACCCGGTCGTCACGGGAACCGGACCGGCGGCGACAGGTTCCGGGCATTCCATCGGATTGGTCACCCAGCGCACCGAGGGCCTACCGTAGAGTGAGCACAGATGATCGACCGTCAGAAACCCATCTCCCTTGCCGAGAAGCCGAGATGACCAACCGTCACCAGAGTCCCGCCGAGCCGCCCCCGGGGCCCGGCGAGCCGGCGGACGTACCACTGGAGTTCACCGCGTTCTGCGAACTCCACCGCCCCCGGTACCTCAGCTACGCGCGCGTGTGGCTGACCGAGCACAGCACCGCGGCCACCGCCGTCCAGCAGGCCTTCGCGGAAATCGCGGTGCACTGGCGGGAGTTGATGGGCAGCTCCAACCCCACCGCGCACGCCTGGGAGATCCTGCGCGGCACCGTCGCCGAACACAGCCGGCAGGTGACCGCCGACCCGGACCGCCACCCGGCCGACGACGACCTGGCGATCCTGCACTACGTCGTCGGCCTCGCCGCCCCCGAGATCGCCGACGTCATCGGCACCGACGCCGCCAGCGTGGCCGGCCGGCTGCGCCGCACCATGCTGCGCGAGGCCTCCGGCTGGTGACCCCGCGCCCCGGCCCGCCCCGCGACGGCCTCAGACCGCCCGCTCGCCGGTCACGCCGGTCACATCGGCCGCGTCGGTCACGTCGGTCACACCGGCCAGGTGCTGTCACTCGCCCCTCGCCCCGACGCGACCACCCGGCGCACTCCTCCACCACGCGCCCCCTACACCGCGCGCGCTCCAGCTCGGTGCGCGCCCGCACGCCGTCCGCCGGAACGAAAAAATGCCTGGCGAACCGGAAACCGACCCTCGATCCTGAGCGCCATGACCCCCGACTCCCCGACCCCCGACTCCCTGACACCCGCCGACTCCACCGCCCCGGCCGACCTCGCGGCCCTCGCCGTGAAACCCACCCTGCACGGCCCCACCGTCCGGCTCGTCCCCCTCGCCGCACGGCACACCGCCCCGATGTGGGAGTCCTGCGCCGACGAAGCCACCAACCGCCTCACCGGCACCCGCGCCACCTTCACCCGCGAACAGATCCACCACTGGTGCGCCACCCGCGCCCAACAACCCGACCGCCTCGACCTCGCCATCGAGGAACCCGCCACCGGCCGCTTCCTCGGCGAGACCGTCCTCAACGACCTCGACCCCGACAACTCCTCCGCCGGCTACCGGATCGCCCTCACCCCGGGCAACACCGACCGCGGCATCGGCACCGAAACCACCCTCCTGGTCCTGCGCCACGCCTTCGAGACCATCCGCCTCAACCGCGTCCACCTCGAAGTCTTCGAGTACAACGAACGGGCCGCCCACACCTACCGCAACTGCGGCTTCACCCTCGAAGGCCGCGCCCGCCAGGCCCACCACTGGGACGGCCGCTACTGGGACGTCCTCACCATGGCCGCCCTACGCGACGAATGGCTCGCCACTCACTGATACGGCCCCCCGTACGGCGGCTGCCCGTACCCCTGCCCTGCCACCCCCCGCCGCCGACGCCGCGCCCGGGCGACCAGCGCAACCACCACGCCGATCACCAGCACGGCCCCGCCGGCCACCGCTCCCGCGACGACCCCCATCCCGTTCCCACCGGCTCCGCCACCATCCGCTCCCGGGGCGACAGTCTCCTCGGACACCCCATCCGTCGGATCGTCCCCGGGAGGTGCACCCTGCGACTCCCTCCGCCCGGACAACGGGTTCTCCCTCGGCCCGTTGTCCACAGAGGGATTCGCCTCCAACGCCTTCGCCGGCGCGAGAACCCCGTACCCGTAACGGTCACTCGGCACCGGGGACCCATCGGTCGGAGGAGTGGCCGACTTGATCATCCGGTTGACCACCTGCCCGGCCGACAGGTTCGGGTACTTCGCCCTGATCAGCGCCGCAGTGGCGGATACGTAAGCAGTCGAGTCCGAGGTGCCGTTCGCGACCCCGTAGCCCGCCGAGGACTTCGCACTCGCCCGGTTGATCTCCACGCCGGGAGCCACCAGCGTGGTCTCCGGCCCGAACGTCGACTTCTCCCACGGACGTCCCTGCCGGTCGACCGCGCCAACCGCCACCACGCCCGGAAAGGCGGCCGGGTACTCGACGGACGCTGCCTGCTGACCGCTGTTTCCACTGGAAGCGACGAGGACCACATCGTGGTCGACGGCGTACTTCACCGCCTGTCTGGTCTCCTGGTCAGTCCCCGAGTAACCACCGATGGACATGTTGACCACCTTGGCACCGCGGTCCACGGCGAACCGGATCCCCTTGGCCAGACCGCTCTGCGCCACGGTGTCCGCCGGAGTCCAGCTCACCCGGACCGGCAGGATCTTGGCTCTCGGCGCCAAGCCCATGATGCCCGCCTTGTCGCCATGGCCATGGCCTGCGATGAGGCTCGCCATCCCGGTGCCATGGCCGTCCTTGTCGACCGTGCCGTCACTGCCCTCTCCAGTGAAGTCGGCACCGGGCAGCACCTGCCCGGCCAGGTCCTGATGGTCCTTCATGACGCCGCTGTCGATGACGGCCACGACGACCCCATCGCCCTGCGACGTCGGCCACAGCAGACTGTCGGCCTGGTACCCGGCCAGCACCCATTGCCCGTCACGAGTGCCGTCCGCCCACGCCGGTCCCGCCCCGGTCACAGTGACCAGGCCGAGAACTGTCAGCGCAGCCGCCCCACACCGAAGCCGCCAGTCTCCCAAGGCCGGTCACCCCACTCAGCGCAGTGGAAGCCCTTGTGGTCCACGAACCACGAGGGCCCCGATCGAATCACCTGGTCCACGGAAGAACCAGGGTCATTCCACCACGTCCGGCTGGGCGGGCTCCCCCGACGCCCAGGTCTCCTCGTCCTCCACGAGGTAGTCCGGCCGCTTCCGGGCCTTCTCCTTGTCCTTGGCCGCCGCCCCGTGAGTTCCGCTGAACGGGGCCACAGCCCCAGCGGACGTTCCGGAGGCGCCGGTCGGCTCCGCCCGGAGCCGGTTGCGCTGCCCCAGACCGGAACCGCCTTCGGTGTAGGCCCTCCGGCCGCCCGGGGTCGCTTCACCTACCGAGGGTTTGCCCCCGACTGCCGATCGCTCCCCGGCACCGACTACGGGGCCTCCCGACCGGCCGCTTCCGGGGCCGACGGTGCCTGGGCTGCCACCGTGGATGCCATCGGCGCCCCGTCCGGAGCCACCGCGGACTTCACCCGGGCTTACCCGCTGGTCACTTCGGGCGGTCACCCCTCGCTCGACGAGGGCGTGCTTGTCCCGTCCGCCGTCGGTAGGGCCAGGCGCCGACTCACCCCTTCCGGACCCGAGCCATGCGGGGCCGGCGCTGGTCTGCGGCCCGGCGGCCGCAGGGGCTGGTGTGCCTGTGACAGCGGCCGGCGACGGCCCGCCCGTCAGCGGCTTCGAGTTGGCGCTCACGCCGTCCACAGCGGTTCCCGCACCGTAGTTGGCCGCACTGGGCTTCGCCGGAGCCGTGGCCACCCCGCCCTTGATCCCCGGTTCCGATGGAAGCGATGTGTCCCGTGGGGCCGTCGACGACTTGGGAGCGACGCCGCCCTTGACCATGCCGCGGCTCCGGGGCTCCACCGGAATGCCCGCGGACTTGCCGAAGCTCCCCCCGACCGAGTTCAGGTTGCCGACACCCATCCCGGTCATCATGCCGCCCACCGCGGCGAACGAACCCGGATCGGCGGAGGTCTGGTCCTTGAAGTCGTCCCGCCCCCCGGGATTCACCGGCGGCTTCTTCGGGTCGTAGGGCGGCGGGGGCTTCAGGGCCGGGGTGGCGACGCGGTAGTGCATGGCGAGGGTTTGCATGACGGCGGCCGCTTCGGCCTTCTTGCGGTCGGCGATGGGGATGTGTTCGTCGTCGTCGCCGAAGAGGGCGTCGCCGACGGTGTCCTTGATCTGGTCCCAGTTGCCGGGTTCCTCGGGCATCTCGCGTTTGGCCTTGGCCATGGCTTCGGAGGTGTTGTGGAGGGTGTTGGCCGCGTCGTTGGCGTAGGCGGCGGCGTTGTTGATGCTGGCGGCGAGGGCGAGCATGCGGGTGTGGAAGGCGTCGCTGGTGGTGCCTTCCCAGGTGGTGGCGGTTTCGGTGCTGGCGTTGGTGAGGGTCTGGCGGATCTGCTTGAGGGTGTCCGCGGCCTTGCGCCAGGGGTCGCCGGCGGCCATCACGGCGCCGGGGTCGAGGGCTTGCGCCATCGTGCGGAGTTGGGCGTGGCTGTACTTGGTGAAGTCGGTGTAGACCACGGCTGGTCGGCCTCCGTTCGGTTCCGGGACGGCGGCGGCTAGAGGGTGGCGTTGCCGCGGGCGGACGGGGTGAGGTTCTGGCGGGCCGCGGCCTGGCTGGTGGCGGAGGGGTCCGCGACGGACCAGCCGTCGTCGCCGAGCTTGAGCTTCGAGGCGGTGTGCTGGTCCTGCTCCTCGTAGTTGGTGGCGGTGAGGTCGGCCTTCAGCTGGGCGTCGTTCACGGCTTCCTGGAGCTGGTTGAGGACGTCGCGCAGGGCGTCCCGCATGGTGCCGTAGCGGCCGTGGATCTCGGTGGCCTCGGCGAAGGTCCCGAAGGCGGACTTGCCGATGCCGCTGCGGCCGTGCGCGTCGGTGCCGTCGGCGTGCTTCTGGAAGTCGGCGAGCAGCACCCGTACCTGGCCGGCGAAGGTGCGGAGCTGTTCGATCTCGATGCGGTAGCCCTGCCCGGTCCCACCGGTGGACCCGGTACCCGTGCTCCCTGCTCCCATGTGTCGGCGCCTCCCCCGTGCGTCCGTCCCTGGCGGCCGGGGCCGGGCCCCGGTGTCTCATGTCTAACACACGGGGTCCGAATCCCGCCCGGGGCAGGGTCAGTTCGCGGTCGTCCCGGCGCGCTGGGCGTCGGCGAGGGCTCGTCGGCAGAGTGAGTCGGCGTGCCGGGTGGTCTCGGGGAGGCGGTAGTGGCGGGCGAGGTCGAGGGTGGTGCGGACGGCGGTGTCGAGGCCGGTCCGGTGGCCGACGGAGACGAAGACGGGCTTGACGCCGTCCCTGGTCCGTACCGCGCGGCCGACTTCCTCGCCGGTGGCGGGGTCGGTGAGCGGGGTCCAGGAGCCGCGCGGCGCGGCGGGTTCGTGGTGGTCGAAGGTGAAGGGGGTCTTGGCGACGCCGAGGGTGCGCAGTCCGGTGAGGACGCCGAGGTGGCTGGCGAGGCCGAGGCGGCGGGGGTGGGCGAGGCCGTAGCCGTCGCAGACGACGGTGTCGGGGGTGTGGGTGAGTGCGGCCAACGCGTCGAGTACGGCGGGGAGTTCGCGGAAGGCCAGCAGTCCGGGGACGTACGGGAAGGCGATCCGGCCGACGGCGGTGGCCTGTTCGACCACGTCCAGGGTGTCCCGGTCGAGCAGGACGGCCGCGGCGGCGACGAGGTCGCGGTCGTCGTCGTACGCGACGTCCACGCCGGCGATCAGTTCGCCGACGGCGGGGCCGCCGGGGCCCGGTTCGTCGTCGTGGGCCTGGACCAGTGGGCGCAGCCGCCGTTGTTCGGCGAGCGCCTCGGCCTCGGTGGTGGGCCAGTCGGCGGGGATGGGCATGGTGGTGGTTCCCCCGGGTGTGTGCTGGTGCGTGCTGCCGTCAGGTGCCGGTTCACCGTACCGACCGGGGCGGACGACCCCGCGGTGAGCCCGTGCGCCCCCCGTGCTCCCGGTTCCGGGGTCTAGCCTGGACAGAGCCCGACTCCCTTGCGGGGCAGGGCCGCTGGAACCGGCACCACTCCCGCCCGTTTCCCCCCGACGCGCGAAGGACCCCCCGCCATGCCGCGCCCATCCGCCGCCCAGGCCTGCCTCGGTTCGGGCACCGTCGTCGCCACCACGGTGGCACTGCTGGCCGTCTCGGGCGCCTCGGGCGTGCCGGCGGTCGCGGTGCTGGTGGTGTTCGCGCTGGTGCTCGGCACCGTGGTGACGGTGTTCTCGATGTCCGCCGCCTCGGCCCGGGCCGCCGCCGCGGAGCCGGGCCCCACGGGCTCATCCGAGGCATCCCGCCCCGCCGCGGCCGCCACTGCCGCCGCCCCCACCACCACTCCGACCACCGCCCCGACCACCGCTCCCGGACAGGCGTACGCCCGGCAGCGCTGATCCGCCGCCGGGCGAAGGAGCGTCCCGCGCCGCCGCTCAGACCTCCGTGGTGACCACCACGGTCTTCGCGGCCTTGTCGTGCAGGCACTGCCGGTAGGGCCGGTCGAAGACGCCGAAGAACCCGTCGACGATCCACCAGAGCGCGGCGCAGCAGAGCACGGCCGGGAGGATGAAGACGGCGGCGCGGGTCCAGGCGGCGGACTGGGTGGGCTTGTTCCCGTCGGCGAGCATGGCGACGCGGATCTTCATCGCCTTCTTGCCGAGGGTCTGGCCGTCCCGGCTGAGCATCAGGGCCTCGTAGAGGAGGTAGATGAGGCAGCCGAGCCAGAACGCCTCGGTCGAGCCGTTGCGGGTGCTGAGGTCGCTGAAAGGTCCCACGATGACCACGCCGACGATCTGCACCAGGACGTAGTCGATCAGCCGGGCGAGGATCCGCTTGGGCCAGGTGCCGATCGGCGGCATGCCGGGGACGGGCCCGGCGCCGGGGGTGCCGTACGCGCCGGGGCCGTAGCCGGTGCCGTGGCCGGGCGGGGGCTGGTCGTACGGGGACTGACCGGAGGGGTACTGGCCGTACGGGGTCCCGCCGGGGGGCGGCCCGCCGTACGGGGTTCCGCCGTAGCTGCCCGGGTAGGCGCCGGGGCCCTCGGACGGCCGGTCGGACGGGGTCGGGCCCGACGGCTCGCCTTCCGGCGTGCCGCCGCCCGGCTGCGGGGGCTGCTTGTCGAAGGAGGGCTTGCCGCCCCCCTCCGGCTGGGGGCCTGAGGGGTCGTGGGTGCTCATGCCACCGAGTAGAACATCACATATTCTCTCGACTCGGGACATTTCGTCCGTTTTGCTCCCGCCCTGGTGCTCGCGGGCCGACGGGGCTTCAGTCCCGCACCACTCGGGTCCGGGCCGCGTGGTCCTGCCAGCCCCGCCGGGCCCTGCGGTCGAAGACCGGCCAGACCAGTCCGAGCAGCAGTGCCGCACCCAGTTGCCGGACGGCCCACCGGAGCAGCGAGCGGCCGAGGCTCGGCCTGGTCCGGGCCGCCGGGGCTGCGGCGTCCACCACCCGGATCCGGGCGAGCCGCTTGCCGAAGGTCTGCCCGGTGCGCGCGATCGGCAGCACCTCGTAGAGCAGGCTGACGAACAGCAGGATGCCGATCAGCACGGCGGTCTTGCCCAGCACCACGTCGTCCACCAGCCAGACCTGGATCTGACGCCGGGTGAGCGCGCTGGTCATCCGGGCCTGGTCGACCTTCTGCTGGAGGTGGTCGGTCACCGAGCGGCTGAGCGGGATCCCGGCCGCGACCGCGACCACCAGCAGGACGGCGGTGTCCACCGCCCGCGCCGCCAGTCGTCGGCCCAGTCCGGCCGGGCTGACGGCCGCGGTCGCCCGGGCGGTCCGGGAGGCCGCGCGGGCGGGGGCTGGGGCACGGGCGGGGGCTGGGGCACGGGCGGGGGCGGACGGCCGGGGCTGGACGGCGGTCTCCCGGACCGCCCGCACGGCGGGCAGCGGAGCGGCGGGCGCGGCGACGGCCGCCGCCGTGGGCCGCAGGACGGCCGGCATCGGGGCCGAGGCCGGGGCCCGGCCCGGAGCGGTTTCCCGGCCCATCACCGGCACCGGACCGGAGGCGAGGACGGCCGGCACCGGGGCTTCCGGCACCGGAACCTCCCGGAGCGGGGCCTCCCGCACCCGGGTGTCCCGCACCGCCGTCGCCACGGCGGGCGCTCCGACAGCAGCGTCGGCACCCGCGCCGGCGGCCGGTTCCACGGCAGCCGGAGCATGCTCGGGCCCCGCACGCCCCTCCTGCGCATCGGGCGCCTCCGGAAGCACCCCCCAGGAGACCCAGCGCGGCGCATCGCCCGTCTCCATCAGGCCCCGCTGGGCCCGCGGATCGGCCTGCCATCCGGACTCCCCGGGCAGCGGAGCCGGCACCGGGTCCGGAGCCGGAGCCAGGGCCGACCCCATGGCCGGAGCCGGGTCCGAGGCCAGGGCCGGAGCCGGGGCCAGGACCGGAGCCGGGGCCCGGGCCGGTCCCACCTCGGCCCCCGGCCCCTCGACCCCGGCGAAGCCCGGCAGCGGCCCAGCCGCCTCCACCGTCCGGAACACCGGTCCGCCGATCACCTCCGCCACCCGCGGCCCGAGCACGAAGGAGGCCCCGCCGGTGGTCTGGTCGAAGTACACCGGCCCGGTGTCACCGCCACCCGCCGGCGGCCCGCCCGCCACCGCCTCCGGCACCTCCGTCAGCACCGCGTCCACCGCCGCCACCACGCCCGTCACCGGCACCACGTCCGCCACCGGCGGCGGCACCGGTCGCGCAGGCGGCCCGTCCGGGGCGGGCCGCCTGGTCGCGTACCGGGGCGGCTCCAGCACCTCTCCCGAGGCCGGCGCGGGCCGGCTGGTGCCGGGCACCCAGGCCGAGCCGCCCCAGTACCGGACGAAGCCGGGGATCGAGGGGTCGGGGTAGTAGCCCGGCTCGGGCGCGACGGCCGGGTCGCCGGCGGCGGCGAAGGGACGGTCCGTCATGGGGGTCTTCTTTCCTGGCAGGTCCTGACGAGGGCGGCACGGCCGGTCGGCCCGACCACCACGGACGCATCCACCCAGCGCGCACGGCCCGGCGCGCGCCCGGAACTCGGCAGGCGTGGGGGGCACCGCCGATGGGCGGACAGTCGCCGGGCAGTCACAAAGGGTAGTACCTCACCGGAGCCCGAACGGAAAGTTCGCGATTCCCCGGACAGCGAAGGGTCGCTCACGGTAGGGAACCCGGCGCGCGGCGCATTCTCGCGCGCCCCGCCGTCCGCCGTTCACCACTGCTCACCACCGCTCACCAAATTTCCCGGAGAAATCCCGGAAACGTGTGTAAGAGCCGGTGCGGACCGCCCTCTCCAAGGTCACAGGGCCCGGAACCGGGCACCGCCGGAAGGAAGAGAGGAAGACGATCATGGAGCGTCCCGTCAGCGTCGTCGAACACGAGCTGGAGCTCAACCTGGTGCTCTCGCCGGAGCACAGCATCCCCGTCCCGGCCCGGCTGTCCTACGGCAGCCACGACCCGTACGCGGTGTACATCACCTTCCACCTGGACACCGGCTCCCCGGTGACCTGGGTGTTCGCCCGGGAGCTGCTGGTCGAGGGCACCTTCCGCCCGTGCGGCCAGGGCGACGTGCGGATCTGGCCGACCCGCTCGGGCCGGCGCAGCGTGCTCTGTCTGGCCCTGAGCTCGCCCGCGGGGGACGCGCTGCTGGAGGCCCCGCTGCCGGTCGTCGCGGCCTGGCTGGAGCGTGCGCACCGGCTGGTCCCGCCGGGCAGCGAGCTGGGCGTGCTGGACATGGACGGCTCGCTCGCCGAGCTGCTCGCCTAGGCGTGCGCCGCAGCGTGCACCGGCACGTACGGCACCACGGGCGCGCGCGGGAACACGGGCACGCCCCCGAACGGCTCCGCCCGAACGAGCGGAGCCGCGAGGAACGGAGCCACGAGGAGAGCGGGATCAGGAGCAGGAGCGGCGCCCCCGCCGGCTCAGCGGGCCGCGGGGGCCTGCTGACGACCGCGGGCGGCGTCCGGGCCACCGGCGTCGCGCTGTCCGGGCAGCCGGACCAGTGGCGCACCGGCGGAACGCCGCCGGGCCCTTATCCGGATCGCGGCGGCGAGCAGGAAGCAGAGTCCGACCCACGGGTAGACCGAGGTCGGCAGCTGCCGCCACGGTGACAGGTCGAGGACGGCCAGGCCGACCGGCTTCGCGGCCCACATCGCGAAGGACAGGAAGGCGACCAGCGTGGCCCAGAAGGCGGCCCGCCAGCGCAGCCGGCGCACACCGGCCGGGCGGGCGTGCTCGACCGAGGCCTCGGCGGCGAGCAGGACGAGCATCGGCACGCACCAGACCCAGTGGTGGGTCCAGCTGATCGGCGAGATCAGCACCGCGGTGACGGCCGCGCAGCAGACGCCCCAGGCCTCCGCCCGGGGCAGCCAGCGGCCGCTGCGCGCGGCCCAGGCGGAGACGGCGAGACCGGCCAGCGCGACCAGGCCCGCCCCGAGGGTGGCGAGGGTGCCGGGCTCGGCGGTGTGCAGCAGCCGGGCGAGGGCGCCGCGCAGCGACTGGTTGTCGACGATCCAGGTCTTGCCGACCCGGGAGGAGTCGTAGAGGTACTCGGTCCAGAAGCCCCGGGTGGCGTCGGGCAGGACCAGCGCGCCGAGCAGGAAGGTGCCGAGGAAGGTGAAGCCGGCCACGAAGGCGGCCCGGATCCGGCCGGTGATCAGCAGGTAGACCGCGAACAGGCCGGGCGTGAGCTTGATGCCGGCGGCGATGCCGATCGCCACGCCCTTGCCGCGCTTCCCGTCCGGGCGGGTGAGGTCCCAGAGGATCAGGCAGGCCAGCGCCAGGTTGATCTGGCCGTAGCGGAGCGTGGTGAAGACCGGTTCGAGCCAGACCCCGAGGCCGGTCACCAGGACCACACCGACCGCCCGCAGCTCGCGGCGCGGCCAGCCGGCCAGCTTGAAGGACAGGTGGGTCAGCAGGGCGAGCAGCCCGACGTTGCCGAGAGTGATCGCCACCCGGAGGAAGGGGACCGGGAACCAGGTGGTCGGGACGAACAGCATCGCCGCGAACGGCGGGTAGGTCGCCGGCAGGCTCCACTCGGTGACGCGCAGCGCGTACAGGTCCTTGCCCTCGGCCACGGCGGCGCCCTCGGCCCGGTAGACGATCATGTCCACCATCGAGGTGTGCACGAAGTGGCGGACCACCGCGTACACCAGCAGGGACAGCAGCGCCACGGCGGAGGCGGCCAGCAGCGGGCGGCGGGGGGCCTCGCGCAGCGCCCGGACGGGAGCGCCGAGCGCGTCGCGCAACCGGTCCGGCAGGGGGGCGGGCGAGGGGGCGGGGGCGGTCCGCACCGGGCTTCGCTCGTCTTGCACCGCTGTCACTGTCCACTCCGTCCACCACTCGGCCAACCAGCGACGATACCGGATGCCGCCCGGCGGACCCGGAACGGTTCGGCTACGCACCGTGACGAAAGCGGCTCTGACCGGCCGGGCTCCGCGATGGGCGGAACCCGGCCGGACGGAGGACCACGAGATGGAACCGGAGGCCGGACGGAGGCCCCGAGGTGGAACCGGAGGTCAGCCCGCGTACGCCCCGAGGGCCCGGCTGAAGTCCAGCGGCTGCTGGACGACGCTGCTGCAGGTCGCGTCGGCGGTCGGCCTGGCACCGCCCGGGCAGGCCTTGTCCCGGGTGGCCGACCACATGGACAGCCAGGCCAGGTGCTTGGCCGCCGCGAAGTCGGCCAGCTGCTCGGCGTCGGCCACCGTGAAGACCTCGCCGGCGACGTCGTTGACGCCGATCATCGGGGTGACCGCGACCTTCCGCCAGGCCGCCGCGTCGTCCAGCCCCAGCACGCTCTTGACCTGGGCCTGGGTGGCGGTGGCCGCGGCGACGGCGTACTCGCCCATCCGGCCCTGCGGGTCGGGGGCGACGCCGGACACCACGAAGGCGAGGTTGAAGTTCTTCACCCCGCTCGCCTTGACGGTGGCGAGCAGGTCGTACGGCGGGTGGAGCGAGGTGGCCACGAAGGGGGCGAAGCCGGCCCCGGCGCCGACCGGGGGAACGGGCACACCGGTCGCCGTGGGGGTGACGGTCGGGGTGGGGGTCGGCGCCGGGGTGGTCGGCTTCGCCGTCGGAGGGACGGTCTGGGTGGCGGTCGGAACCGCGGTGGCGCTCGGTGTGGCCGAGGCCGTGGCCGTGGGGGCGGCCGTGGGGGTGGTGGTCGGGCGGCCCGAGGGGGTGGGCGCGGTGCCGTCGCCGGCCTTGCAGGAGACGTTGTCGATCAGGCAGTCGGACGGCTCTCCCTGCGCCGCGCCCGCGCCCTGGGCGACGAAGCCGACGACCACGCTCTTGCCCGGCTCCAGCCGCTTGCTCCAGGCCTCCGGCCTGACCGTGACGTGCTGCCCGTCGGCGGTGAAGGCGGCGTTCCAGAGCGAGTCGATCTTCGCCCCGGCCGGCAGGTCGAAGCTGAGCGTCCAGTCCTCGATCGCGGCGGCGTCCGGGTTGGTGACCAGGTACTGGCCGGTGTAGCCGCCGTCCCAGGCGCTGGTCCGGCTGTACACGGCGCCGAGCGAGGCGGCGCCGGCCGAGGAGGTGAGGACGACCGTCCCGCCCGCGACCAGGGCGGCGACGACCGCGGCGGCCCCGACGAGCACGCCCTTGCGGCCGGGCCCACGGCGGACGGACCCGCGGCGGCCGGCGCGTCGGGTGGGCTGGGTGGTCATGGCGCGTTTCCTCCGCGGGTGCCTACGGTCGGCCGCCGTCCGGGCGCGGGTGCGCACGGACCTCCGGGCGGCCGGCCCGGCTCGGTCGGGTGACCGGCGCGACCGACGCTAGCGGCGCCCCGGGGCCGCGGCCGCCGGGCTGAGCGAGGGGTAGAACTCCCTTAGGCCGCTGTTAAGGAACTCCACGATCCACCGTCAGGAAATCGGCCCGGTACGGCGTCGGCCCGTCGCCGGTCGCCACGCCGACCCTCCGTCACTTCTGGAACAGCGCGCCCCGGGTCCGCCGCCGCCCGCCGCGCGCGGGCTCCTCGGGCTCCGGCCGGGTGCGCAGCCGCAGCCGGGTCTCGGCGCCGCCGAGCACCGCGGAGCGGCCGAGGGCGACGTCCCCGCCGGTGGACTCGGCGAGCTTGCGGACGATGTCCAGGCCGAGGCCGGTGGAGCCCTCGCCGCCGTCCCCCTCGCCGCGCTTGAGGGCGGCGGCCGGGTCGTTGTACCCCGGTCCGGCGTCGCCGACCAGCACGATCACCGAGCCCTCGGTGACCAGCACGTCCACCGAGAAGGCGGTGCCGACGGCGGTGTGCCGGAAGACGTTGCCGAGCAGTGCGTCGACGGCCGCCGCCAGGTCCCCGCGCTGGACGGGGACCGGCGCCGACCGCTCGGCGCCGGACAGTTGCCAGCGGCGCCCCTCGTCCTCGGCCAGCGCGGACCAGAAGGCGGTCCGCTCCCGGATCACCTCGACGGCGTCGCAGCCGACCGCGACGGCGGGCGCGTCCTCGGGGGCGCGGCGGGCCGAGCGGATGATCTGGTCGACCTCGCGCTCGAGTTGGGCGACCGCGTGCCGGGTGGCGTCGGCCGCGTCGCCCTCGCCGAGCGAGGCGGCGTTGAGCCGCAGCACGGTCAGCGGGGTGCGCAGCCGGTGCGACAGGTCGGCGGCCAGTTCCCTTTCGGCGGCCAGGAGTTGGACCACCCGGTCGGCCATGGTGTTGAACGCCTGGCCGGCCTCGCGCAGTTCCTCGGGGCTGCCCTCGACCTGCTTGCCCTCGACCGGGACCCGCACCGAGAGGTTCCCGGCGCCGAGCGATCGGGCGGCGGCGGCGAGCTTCTGCGCGGAGGCGACGATGCGGCTGCCCATCCGGTCGGCGACCAGCACCGAGATGGCGACCAGGCCGAGCGCGACGGCGGAGAGCACCTGCCAGGCGGTGGAGACGCCCCGGGTGAGGTCGCTCTCGGCCACGAACACCTCGACCACGGCGCGGCCGGTGTCCACCGCGACCGGCTGGAGCAGGGCGTACCCGCCGCCCACCTTCACGGTGAAGGAGCGGCCCTGGCCGCCGGCCGCGGCCAGGTCGGCGGCGGTGGCGCGCGCCTCCCCCAGCGTCGGGCCCGCGGGCGCGCCGGTCCCGGCGACGGCGGCGGTCCCGGGGCCGCCCGCCCCGGCAGCACCCACCCCGGGGCCGCCCACCCCGGGGCCGCTCGCCCCGGCAGTGCCCGTCCCCGCGGCGCCGCGGACGGCGTCCGCGCGGGCCGGATCGCCGCCCCCCGTCCCGGCGGGCTGCCCGACCGCCGGCAGGTGGACCGCCATCCGGCCCTGCGCGCCGGCGTCCGTACTCGCCAGGGCCCGGTTGATCGCGTCCTGGTCGGTGGTGATCGCCAGCGCCGGCCCGAGCGCCGCGGCCTGCCGCTCGGCGGCGGTGAAGGCCCGGTCCCGGGCGGTCTGTTGGACCATCATCCCGAGCGGGATGAGGAAGGCCAGCGCGACCATGGTGGTCCCGGCGACGGCGGCCTTGATCAGGGCCCAGCGCAGCGAGCGCCCGAACCTCCTCATGTCCGGTGCTCCGCCAGTCCTCCGGCAACCTCCAGGCGGACCCCGACGCCCCGGACGGTGTGCAGGTAGCGGGGGTTGGAGGCGGTCTCGCCGAGCTTGCGGCGCAGCCAGGAGAGGTGGACGTCGATGGTCTGGTCGCCGCCGTAGGTCTGCTGCCAGACCTCGGCGAGGATCTCCTTGCGGGGCACCACCACGCCCGGCCGGGCGGCCAGGAAGGCCAGCAGGTCGAACTCACGGCGGGTCAGGTCGAGCGGCCGTCCGTCCAGCGTGGCCTCGCGCCGCTGGAGGTCGATGGCCAGCCCGCCGACCCGCAGCACTTGGGCGACGGGTGCCGCGCCGCCGCCGAACCGGCGCAGCACGGCGGTCATCCGGGCGCTGAGGTGCTCCCCGGAGAAAGGTTTCACCAGGTAGTCGTCGGCGCCGTCGTTGAGCAGCCGGATGATCTCGGCCTCGTCGTCCCTGGCGGTGGAGACGATCACCGGCACGTTGGTCAGGCCCCGGATCATCTTGAGCGCCTCGCTGCCGTCCAGATCGGGCAGGCCCAGGTCGAGGATCACCAGGTCACAGCCCACTTGGGCGACCTCCCGCAGCGCTTCCAGGGCCGTGCCCACACTGCGGACCGCGTGACCGGTGTCGGTCAGGTGGCGGATGAGGGCGGAGCGTACGAAGGGGTCGTCCTCGACCACGAGCACTGTTGCCATGGGCCTGCACGGTACGCCATAGGCGGGCAGTGGTCTGTACCTCGGGGGCGGCTCCGGACATTGTGCAACTGCCCTGCCGAATACCGGGGGTGCCACTCTCCATCCGTTTGGAAATACGGCAAGATGTGCGGACGATGCGGAACGGACTGGTACAGCTCGGCGCTTGGGCGGCGGCCACGGGGGCGGCGGTGGCACTGTCATGGCTCGGTGTGCACGCGGTGCTGACCGGCGCCGCGTTCGAGCAGCCCACGGCGATTCCCCTGCCCTCCGCGAAGGCTGACGATCCGCCGCCCCCGGCGACGCCCACCCCCGACCAGCGCTCCGCCGCACCGTCCACGTCCCCTTCCCCGACGACCGCCCCGACCACCACCGCTCCGCACGGCCCGGCGCCGGCGAGCACCGCCACGCCGCCCGGCCGGCGGCCCGCGCCCACCAGCGCCGCCGCCGCGGCCACCACCGCGACGAGCACGGTGAAGAGCTATCCGGTCCCTGGCGGCAAGGTCGCGCTGGACCTCAAGGACGACCGGGCCGCCCTGGTCTCCGCCACCCCGGACCCGGGCTGGCAGATGAAGGTGTGGAACCAGGACGGGTGGCTGCGGGTCGACTTCGTCCGGGGCACCGAGGCCAACTCGGTCATCGCCTCCTGGAACGGTCACGCGCCGATCGTGGAGACGGTGGTCCGCTAGGCCGCGAACGGCGCGACCGGCGCATCCGGTGCCCCGTCAGAACCCCCGGCAGGGCACGTACCCCGGCAGGTACGGCCCCGCGTACCCCGCCCGGTCCACCAGCGTGTGCCTGGTCCCGCCCGGCACCTCGATGGTGGCCAGCACCACCGAGCCGTAGTCGTCCCGCACCTCGTGCGGCTCGGCCAGCGACAGCGCGCCGCGGTCCACCGCGTAGTCGTAGGCGTAGTAGGCGTCCGGCACGCTCACCGCGAGGTCCAGCACCCCGTCGCCGTGGCGGTCCAGATACGCGGTCAGCTCCCGGCCGCGCGGGCCGGTGGCTCGCACCGGGGAGGTGAGCACGATCCGGGTGCCCGGCGCGGCGAGCACGTACGAGCGCGCTTCCGGGTCGCCCGTCTCCGGCCCGGCGTACGCGGTACATCGCAGCCCGAGCGCGGCGCAGTAGCGGCGGGCCGCCCGCGCGGCGTCGGCGACCGCGAAGACCACCGCGTCGGCGCGGCCCATCGGCAAGGGCCCCGCCTCCGCCGGGTCCGGTAAGAGGCCGGCCCCGGACAGGCGGGCCCCGGACAGGGCGGGTTCGGCGGCGGTTTCGGTCATGACTGCCCTCCCGGTCGGCGTACGAACCGTCCTTGGCCGCCCCCGGCACCGGGGATGGGCTCCTGCGCACGGGGGTGTGGCTGGAGGGTGGCGCCGGACCGACTTACGCGCAACTGTTCCGTTTCCTCCTGGTCAAACTGCGCCCCGGAACGGAAGAATCTGGCTCGCAGCTGTACAGAATGCCCACCACAGGACGGTTCTCCGATGCCCCCCGGCCACTCCCCGAGCTCCCCCGAGCCACCCGGCTCCGCGACCCCGCAGGGCACTCCCGCCACCCCGCAGGGCGCTCCCGTCACCCCGGCGGGAAGCACCAACGACGCCATCGACGCCCTGGACGGCCGGCTGATCCGGCTGCTCGCCGAGGAGCCCCGGATCGGCGTGCTGGAGTGCTCGCGCCGGCTCCAGGTCGCCCGGGGCACCGTGCAGGCCCGGCTGGACCGGCTCCAGGCCAAGGGCGTGATCGGCGGCTTCGGCCCGGAGGTGGACCCAGCGGCGATCGGCTACCCGGTGACGGCCTTCGCCACCCTGGAGATCTCCCAGGGCCAGGGCTCGGACGTGCGGGCGCATCTGGCGAGCGTGCCGGAGGTACTGGAGCTGCACACCATCACCGGGATCGGGGACATGCTGGTGCGGATCGTGGCCCGCTCCAACGCCGATCTGCAACGGGTGATCGACCGGGTGCTGGGCTTCGACGGGATCGTCCGCTCGTCCACCGCGATCGTCCTGGAGAACCCGGTGCCGTACCGGATCCTGCCGCTGATCGACCAGGCCGCCGCCGAGTAGGAGGGTCCGTGCGACGCCACGCGCCGATTTGGCACATCCCTGAGGCGCCGTCGCCCGCAAGATTTATGTATGAACGTTCTACTATTCCTGGCACCGTCCACCGGCCGGCTCAAACCCGTGGCGGCCGCGCCCTCCCCCGGGTCGGCCCCCATATGACCGGCGCCGTCGCGGCCGACGGTACCGCCCCCACCCTCATCGCCTCCGCCCAGCGCGCCCTGCGCCTGCTGGAGGCCGCCGCCCGCTACCCCCGGGGCGCCACCGCCAAGCAGCTCGCCCGGGACACCGACCTCGCCCTGGGCACCGCCTACCACCTGCTGCGCACCCTGGTGCACGACCACTACCTGGAACGCGACAGCGGCGTCTACCTGACCGGCCCCGCGGTCGCCGGACTGGCCCGGCAGGACGGCCCGGCGAGTGGTCGGACCCGGCTGCGGGTGCTGCTGGGCGCGCTCGCCGACGAGCTCTCCGCCGCCGTCTACTTCACCTGGTACCGGCACGGCGAGGTGGAACTGGTCGAAGCCGTCTCGGCCCCCGGCGCGCCGCTGGTCGACCGCCACCGCTTCCGGTCCGGCGCGCACGCCACCGCGGCCGGCAAGACCATGCTGGCCCTGATGACCGCCGAGGAGCGCCGGGACCACCTGGCCCGCCACCCGATGGTGCCGCTCACCCCGTACACCCTGCTGGACCCGTCGCACCTGCCGCTGCTGCCGCGCCAGGGCCCGCGGCGGGCCGTCCCGATCACCCAGTTCCAGGAGTACCAGCTCGGCACCGCGGGCGCGGCGGTGCCGATCGTCGCGGGCAACGGCCTCGGTGCGATCTCGGTCTCGCTGCCGATGGCCCAGGCGCACCGGCTGGCCGGGATCGCCGCCCAGCTGCGCACCCGGCTGGGCGACGACTTCGCCACGATGGCCTTCGGGATCTGACCCTCCGGGGGCCGCCACGGCCCCCGGGGTCCCGCCCCGCACGCGGCGCGAGAGGTCACGAGGGCCGGCAAGGGGTCAGCAGGAGGGGACGTCGCCGCCGGTCCGGATCGCCTCCAGCGCTGAGACCGCCTCGCCGAGGGTGCCGACCGGCACCAGCCGCAGCGACTTCGGCGTGTTCACCTTGGCGTCCGCGCACTCGTCCTTGGGCAGCAGGAACACCGTCGCGCCGTCCCGGGCGGCCGCCTGCGTCTTCAGCGGGACGCCGCCGACCGGGCCGACGGTGCCGTCCTTGTCGATGGTGCCGGTGCCGGCGACGGTGAGCCCGCCGGTGAGGTCGCCGCCCTTGCCGTCGCCGGCGAGCTTGTCGACGATGCCCAGGGCCAGCATCTGGCCGGCGCTCGGGCCGCCGACCGCGCCCAGGTCGACCTTGACCTTCACCTGGTCCGGCGACAGGTGGAGGAAGCTCAGCGCGGCCGCGGTGGCGGAGTCCTGGGACTCGGCCATCTGCTGCGCGGTCGCCTCGTCGGCCTTCACCGGGTTGGTCTCCGGGTAGACCGTCTCGGTCGGGCGCACCGCCTCGTTCGGGTCGAACCACGCCCGCAGCGAACGCCAGAAGGTGTTCTTCTGCCCCGCGTTGGTCGCCGTGATGGTGACCATCCGCAGCTCGCCCTCGGTGGTGCGCAGCGGCGCCCCGGTGATGGTGAGCACCGGCCTGTCCTGGTACGAGCCCAGGGTGTCCGCGGTCAGGCCCGGCCAGGTGATGGTGTACGGCAGCGGGACGAAGGCGGCCACGCCGAACAGCGCGGCGACCAGCACCCCGCAGAGCGTGAGCGCGCGGGTCCGCGGGGAGGTGAGGGCCGTGGGCAGCTTGGTGTCGGACACAAGGGGAATCCAAACACACCCGACGCCGTGCGCGGGCGCTACCTCAGGGCGTCGGCCACCTCGGTCGCCGCCTCCACCACCCGGGGGCCGACCCGCTCGGGCACCATGCCGTTCAGCATCACCACGCCGACGCTGCCCTCGATGCCGCTCAGCCCGAGCAGCGCGGCGGCGGCCCCGCTCGCCCCGGACTGCTCCTCCGCGCGGGTGATGACGAAGCCCTGCTCGGGCCTGCGCTGGCTGGGGAAGGTGCGGGCCTCCAGGATCGCCCGGCCGGCCGCGCTCTCGCCGAGCGGGTGGCGCAGGCCGGTCCGGTACGCGACGTGGAAGTCGGTCCAGCTCGGTTCGACCACGGCCACGGCCAGCGCCTCGTTGCCGTCCACCAGGGTCAGGTGGGCGGTGGCCCCGAGGTCCTCGGCCAGGCTGCGCAGGGCCGGCAGCGCGGCCTCGCGCAGCAGCGGGTGCACCCGGTGCGCCAGCCGCAGCACGCCCAGGCCCACCCGGGCGCGCCCGCCGATGTCCCGGCGGACCAGTCCGTGCTGCTCCAGGGTGGCCAGCAGCCGGTAGACCACGGTCCGGTTGACGGCCAGCCGGGCGGCGAGTTCGGTGACGGTGAGCCCCCGCTCGGAGTCGGCGAGGAGCTTGAGGACCCGGACGCCGCGGTCCAGGGTCTGGGAGGTCTCGGCAGTCACGACGGGCAATCCTTTCCGCGGCGCTCACGGGGCGGGCGGCGCCGTTCCAAGGTCGGTGTCGCGCGCAGGCGGGGGTGGCCGCGCTTCGGGCCGCGCGGTGTCCTCGTTGACCCGCACGCACGGTCCTGCGGCGCCGTCCCGCGGGGGTTGCCCGGCGGAAGCGCGTGGGGGAAAGGTAGTGAAGGAAATGACGCGACGGAAGTGGTTGTCCAAAATTCGGGCGTGATCAACTTCAACACCGCCCCCGATTCGGGACGAACCCCCGCGATTCGCCGGGTGTGTCAGGGGGCGGGCGCGCCCCCGGTCCGCAGTCCGGACGCGCCGGGGCGGGCGGGACGCGCGGGACGGCGTCGCGCCGCCGGCCGGACCGCCGTCGCCCCGCCCGCTCCCCGGTCCGCTACTTCGCCCACTCCCGGATCTTCGCGATCCGCGCCTTGAGCTGGTTCGCGGTGGCCTGCGCGGTGAGCGGCCCGCCGCACTGGCGGCGCAGTTCGTTGTGGATGGTCCCGTGCGGCTGGCTGGTGCGGTGGTGCCAGGCGGCCACCAGCGCGTTCAGCTCCTTGCGCAGTTCCCGCAGCTCCTGGTGGGTGACGACCGGGCGCTGCTCGGCCGGCAGCTCCAGCAGGTCGGCCTCCTCGGCGGGCTTGGTCTTGCTGCGCTGGATCTGCCGGTGCTGGCGCTTCTGGAGCAGCATCTGCACCTGGTCCGGCTCCAGCAGGCCCGGGATGCCGAGGTAGTCGTCCTCCTCCTCGCTCCCCGGGTGGGCCTGCATGCCGAACTCCATGGCGTTGTACAGCACCCGGTCGAAGACCGCGTCGGAGCCCAGCGCCTCGTACGAGAACTCCTCGCCGCCCGCGCCGTCCGGCCCGTCGTTGGCCCGCTCGGCCTCGGCGAGCAGCCGGTCCTCCTCGTCGAAGAGGCCGTCGCCCTCCTTCTTGGGCCGGTCCAGCACGTGGTCGCGCTGGAGCTCCATCTCGTTGGCGAAGCCCAGCAGCAGCGGGATGGTCGGCAGGAACACCGAGGCGGTCTCGCCGCGCTTGCGGGCGCGCACGAAGCGGCCGACGGCCTGGGCGAAGAACAGCGGGGTGGAGATCGAGGTCGCGTAGACGCCGACGCAGAGCCGGGGGACGTCGACGCCCTCGGACACCATGCGGACGGCGACCATCCAGCGCGAGGTCCCCTCCGCGTAGTCGGAGATCCGCTTGGACGCCTCGGTCTCGTCCGAGAGCACCAGGGTGACCTTCTCGCCGCTGATCTCGCGCAGCATCTTGGCGTAGGCGCGGGCGACGTTCTGGTCGGTGGCGATGACCAGCCCGCCGGCGTCCGGGATCGCCTTGCGGACCTCGGTGAGGCGCCGGTCGGCGGCCTGGAGCACGGCCGGGATCCACTCGCCCTGCGGGGAGAGCGCGGTGCGCCAGGCCTGGGCGATCAGGTCCTTGGTCATCGGCTCGCCGAGCCGGGCCTCCAGTTCGTCACCGGACTTGGTGCGCCAGCGCATGTTGCCGCTGTAGCTGAGGAAGATCACCGGGCGGACGACGTGGTCGGAGAGGGCGTGCCCGTAGCCGTAGGTGTAGTCGGCCACCGACTTGCGGATGCCGTCGCCGCCCGCCTCGTACGCCACGAAGGGGATCGGGTTGGTGTCCGAGCGGAACGGGGTACCGGTCAGCGCCAGCCGGCGGGTGGCCGGCTCGAAGGCCTCGAAGCAGGCCTCGCCCCAGGACTTGGAGTCACCGGCGTGGTGGATCTCGTCCATGATCACGAGGGTCTTGCGGGCCTCGGTGCGGTTGCGGTGCAGCATCGGGTTGACCCCGACGCCCGCGTAGGTGACCACGATGCCGTGGTACTCCCGGGACAGCGGCCCGGAGGAGTACGCCGGGTCCAGCTTGATGCCGATCCGCGCGGCGGCCTCGGCCCACTGCTTCTTCAGGTGCTCGGTCGGCGCGACCACGGTCACCTGCTGCACCAGGTGGTTGTGCAGCAGGTACGAGGCCAGGGTGAGCGCGAAGGTGGTCTTGCCCGCGCCCGGGGTGGCGACCGCGAGGAAGTCGCGCGGCTGGGTCTCGATGTACTTGTCCAGCGCGCCCTGCTGCCAGGCCCGCAGCTTGCCCGCGGTGCCCCAGGGGGCGCGGCCGGGGAAGGCCGGGGAGAGGTGGTGCGAACCGGCGGGTGCGGCGTGGCCGACGGATCGGGCGGGCGCCTGCGGCTCCGACACGTCGGAGAACAGCGGCATCGAGGAGGCGGCGGCAGTACTCACGGTCTCCGTGGGGGATCATCGCAGGTCAGAGGCGGTTTGGCGGCCTCACCCCGCGGTCGGGCGGCAATCGGACAACCCGGCCAGCGTACCGGTCCGGCGCCGATCGGGCCTCCAGGCGAGGCTCCGCGCCGGGCCCGCGCGGCCGGAAATCGCTGTGACCCGGATCACAGGAGATTCCTCGTGGAACCGCGTAAGCACCACCGGCCACAGGACTCTCACCAGGGTGAGGCCGCACCACCCCACCTGCCGAAGCGCGGCCCCGCACCGAACCGAAGGGACCCTGCCATGCGCACCGCCGAAGAGACCGTTCAGGCCCGCCTGGTCCTCTCCCCCCACCGCTCCATCCGGCTGCGAGTGGTCCTGTCCTACCTCGCGGAGGACCCGCTGGCCGTCCGGATGGCCTTCCCCGCCGAGTTCTCGCTGGACGACACCGTCGAGGGCCGGAGCGCCGAGGACATCGTCTGGATATTCGCGCGCCAGCTGCTCTCCTGCGGCATCGAGGTGCCGTCGGGCGTCGGCGACGTCCACGTCCGGCCCGCGCTCGGCCGCCGCACCATGGTCGAGCTGCGCGCCCCGGAGGGCACCGCGCTGCTCCAGTTCGACACCGCCGACCTGCGCCGCTTCCTGTGGCGCAGCCGGCTGGTCGTCCCCGAGGGCGAGGAGTACCAGCACCTCGACGCCGACCGCGCGCTCGCCGAGCTGCTCGGCTGACGCTCGACGCGGCGGCACAGGACCGCGACGACACGGGGACGCGTGGCACGACGACACCGTGGCGTGGCGGCACCGAGGCGCACGGCCACCCGGGACCGGGGCCCGGGGGGACCGATGCCCGCCGCTCAGCCGGAGAGCCTGCGCATCAGCCGGACGCCCTGCGCGGCCGTCAGGTGCGGCAGGTACGCCTTGCCGATCGCCCTGGTGATGCCGGGCAGTGCGGCCGGGTCGGGGTACGCCATGTACATCGGCCGGTACTCCGGCTGGAACTTCGCCTTGAACGCCAGCAGCGAACGGAAGCCGTACACCGGCTCCAGCACCCTGCCCATCCAGTCCAGCATCCGCTGCAGCCCGGTGGGCTCCTCGTCCTGCCCGGTGCGGGCCAGCGGCGCGCCCGACAGGGACAGGAACCGCGCGCCCTCCTCCTTGAAGCCGAGCGCGGCCGAGGCGATCAGGAACTCGCTGACGCCGCGGAAGCCGTCCGAGCGCCGGCGCATGAAGTCCAGCGTCCAGCCGACCGGCACGCCGTCCTCGTACACCGGCATCCAGCTGGTCAGCCCGTGCACCACCCGCTGCTCGTCGACCGCGACCAGCACCCGCACGTCCGGGTCGTCCAGCTCCTCCAGCCCGCCGAGGGTGAAGCCCATCTCCGGCAGGCCCTTCTCGGAGACCCACTCCTCGGAGATCGCCCGGATCTGCTCCCGCAGCGCGAGCGGCGCCTCGTGGTACGCCCACCACTCGGCGGAGATGCCCTGCTTGCCGGCCTTGTTGAGGGCGGTGCGGATGTCCTGCCACTTGCGGCCGGTGAAGGCCAGTTCGGGCAGCGGCACCACGGTGTCCTCGGCGACCTGCACCGAGCGCCAGCCCAGCTGCGCGGCGGCCGCCCTGGTCTCGCCGCAGACGCTGTAGAAGCACGGCGTCCAGCCGCGCGCGTCGCAGTACCGGGCGAAGCCGGCCACCGCCCGGGCCCGGTCCTCCGGCGCGCCGAACGGGTCGCCGGTGGTCAGCGCGACGGTGCCGACCACCCGGTAGGCGACGGCCGCCCGGCCCCCCTCGTCGAACCAGTAGTGGTTGCCGTCCCAGGTGGCGATGAACGACAGCGTCCCGCCGCCGTGCTCGGTCAGCAGCGCCCGCGCCCGGCGGGCCGCGGCCGCGTCGGTGTGCAGCACCGGGCGGCGGAAGACCGACAGCAGCACGGCCAGCGCGGCCGCCCAGAACACCAGCCCGCAGTACGTCTCCAGGACGCGCGCCACCGGCCCGACCGCGATCGGGTAGTCCGGCAGCAGGTCGTTGTAGGCGGGCGGCAGGAACTGGGCCGGCAGCCCGGCCACCAGCCCGCGGACGGTCGCCCCCGGCTCGAACTCCCCGGCCACCAGCCGCCCGAGCCCGACGTACGCCGCCGCCGGGGCGAGCGCCGCGCCGCCCAGCACCAGAGCCAGCCGGCGCACCGAGCGGCCGGACAGCCGCAGCCGGAACCGGTTGCGGGTGGCCACCAGCAGACCGGTGGTCAGCAGCGGCAGCAGCAGCGCCTCGACGAAGTACTGCACCACGTCCCGGCTGACCGGCCCGGCGTCCAGGTACAGCCAGCACAGCAGCGCCGCCCAGAGCAGCTCGGTGGCCATCGTGACCAGCCAGGCGAACCGCAGCCCCCGGCGCAGGCCCTCGGCGAGCACCAGCAGCAGCGCCGGGAACAGCGCGGCCATCATCCGGCCGGGGGTGTCGAAGATCCGCACGACGGCGTGCGCGCGGGCGCAGTCGTGCGCCGACACCGCGCAGAAGTCGGCCACCTCCTCCGGGCTGAGCCGGTGCGAGAGGTACAGCTCGGAGAAGGTGTTGAACGGCCCGCTGGCGTTGTCGTACAGCGAGGCGAGCAGCGGCCCGAAGGCGGCGGCGACCAGGCAGAGCGCGACCAGCACCCGGGTCTCGGAGTGCGAGGAGCGGTGGGTGCGCAGGTGCGGACGGCCCCGGCTGACCAGCGCGCCCAGGGCGAGCCCGGCCAGCGCGCCGGCACACCGCTGGACGCTCTGCAGGTGGCCCACGTACAGCGTCATCACCAGCGGGACGAGCAGCACCAGCAGGTGCAGCCGGCGCCGCCAGAGCACGGTGAGCCGGTACCCGAGCACCCCGGCCAGCGCGAAGACGCCGACGGCTGGGCCGACCGAGACCTGGTCGGCCACCGAGGCGGTCCACTGCTCCCCCGCCGAGGAGCCGGCCGCGACCAGCGCGGTGCCCAGCAGGGTGCCGACGACCTGCCCGCCGACCAGCACCGCGAGGGTGCGCGGCCGCCCGAGCCGGTGCTCGGCGGCCGGGCCGACCAGGAGCAGCAGCAGGCTGGTGAACACGTACGAGCCGATGCCCGAGCACCAGAACAGCGAGCTGACCGGCGTCCACCAGTGGCCCTCGGCCAGCGTGGGCACGCCGGTCCCGGCCCGGTCCAGCAGCCGCTCGGGCGGGCCGTGGCGCAGGCTGCCGGTGGCCGCGCCGAGCAGCCAGAGGCCGGCCAGCAGGGCGAGCGTCAGGGGCGCCGAGCGCAGCCGGGAGCCGAGCGCCCGGGCGGCCCGCCGGACCCGCTGCGGGCGCGGTTCCGGCGTCCGGGTGACCGGGGCGCGGTCGGTGCCGCGCTCGGCCGCCCGCTCCGCCTCCGGTCCGGCCCCGCGCTGCTCGCCGACGGTGACCAGCGCGGTCCCCGCCCCGGTCACCGGGCGAGCCCGGTCTGCTGGGCGAGCCACGGGATCTGCTGGGCGATGCCGGGCCGGAAGACGACCCAGCCGTGGCCGCCCGGCATCAGCTCGAACTTGGACTTCATCCCGGCCGCCTGCACGGCCTGGTAGACCTTCTCCATCTGCGGTCTGAACTCCTCGTCGGTCTCGCCGACGACCAACGCGACGTTGGTGTCCGGGAACTTCCTGCGGGCCATCACCTGAAGCGGATCGACCGCGTCGAACTTCTTCTCGTCACCCTCGAACGCGGCCTTGACGGTCTGTTCCCGGTTGCCCAGGGTCGGCTCGTCCTGCCCGGACATGTCGAGCACGGTGCCGTACACGTCGGGCGCGTTGACGCCGAGCTGGAGCGCGCAGGTGCCGCCCATCGAGGCGCCGCCGATGCCCCAGGAGCCCCGGCCGGTCGCGGTCTGGAGATTCTGGTGGATCCAGTTGGGGACGTCCACCGCCAGGTAGGTCTGGGTCTTGGCGATCTTCGAGTCGAGGCAGAGCGTGTTGGCCCAGGTGGAACCGAGCTGATCGGGCATCACCACGATCGGCGCGAGGCCGCCGTGGTCCGCGGCGTAGGCGTCCAGCGCCTCGTTGATCTGCGCGGAGAGCACCCAGTCCCCCGGGATGCCGGGCTGACCGGAGATCATCACGACCACCGGGAGCAGCGGCCGCGGGGTGGCCTGGTAGGCGGGCGGGAGGTAGACGTACGCGTCGCGGGCCCGGAAGCCCGACTTGGTGCCGGGGATCGGCACCACCGAGACGGTGCCCTTCTCCGGCAGGTCCGCCGGGGGCTTCCAGACGTCCTCCAGCACCTTGCCGGGCGGGACGGTCACGGTCTGGCCGACCTTGGTGACGACCAGCCCGTCGGTCCTGGTCAGCCACGGCGCCAGCATCACGCGCCCGCTCGGGAACTGACCGAAGCCGATGTTGACCTCGGAGGCGGCCATCAGCAGCACCAGGGCGCTCAGTCCGAGCGCGAGCCCCCGCCGCCGCCAGGCGAGCCGGCGCATCCGGTAGCCGGCCAGGCAGAACCCGAGCAGGGCGACGGCTATCCACCGGGTGACGTACCCGGGCGTGCCCTCCGGGAAGGGGTGCCACCAGCCGTCGACCACGACGTCCAGGAGCAGGCTGAGCACGGCCGCGGTGAGCAGCGCGGCGGGCAGCCGCAGCCGCCACCAGCTCCGGCCGCGGCCGACGGTGAGCGCGAACAGCGCCGCCCAGCCGGCCGCCAGCACGGCGTGCGGGATGAGGCCCTCGGTGAGCGGCCAGTCGATCGGGTTCCAGCGGGAGGCAAGGGTCAACGTGGTCATGCGGCGGTGCCCGGAGGGGTGGTGTCGGCCAGGAATCCGTAGGCGACGACGTTGCCCTCGTAACCGTGTTCCTCGCTGTAGGCGCCGCCGCAGGTGATCACCCGCAGCTGCGCGTCGGCGGCCTGGCGGTAGACCCGGTCGTCCGGGAAGTCCTTTCGGTCGTGCACTTCGATGGCGTACAGCTGGTAGACGGCGGTGGCGCCGTCCGCCCGGGCGATCTCGATCCGGTCCCCGCGGTGGAGCGCGCCCAGGTGGTAGAAGACGGCGGGGCCGGCCTTGTTGTCGACGTGTCCGGCCAGGATCGCGGTGCCGCGCTGGCCGGGGCTGGCCCCGCCGCGGTACCAGCCCGCCAGGTTCCGGTCCGCCTCGGGCGGCGTCTGGAGCCGGCCGTCGGGCTCCAGCCCGAGCGCGGTGACCGGGGCGTCCAGCCGGACCGCCGGGATGCGGATCCGGGTCGGCGCGGACGGGCCCAGCGGCGGGACGACCGAGACCGGGGTGATCCCGGCCTGGGCCTGGCCGGCGTCCGGAGCGGGCGGCAGCACCGACGGTCCGCCGCGCAGCAGCCAGGCGCCGAGCACCAGCGCGGTTCCCGCCGCCAGGGTGCCCGGCCAGGGGCTCCTGCTCTGCTGGACGCCCACGGGCGCTCCCCTCTGCCGATGGAATCCCTTTTCCTGGGAGTTTCCTGGGAACAATTCAACCGGATCGGACTGTAAGGCACGTCCATACGACGGTCGTATCGGCACCCCCCGATCGGCAGGGTCGGCGGCGTTTTCCCCCCACCGCGTGGCCGCCCGGTCGCGGAGCGCGACGGACCGTCCCTGCGGAGGACCGCCGCCCGGGCATGCCCGACCTGAGCTATTCGACGGTCCGGCGGGCCCGTTCGGTTGCGCCCTCCGGCGTTGTCGTTCGTCGGCGTCGTTCACTCGTGTCATTCACCGGTGTCGTTCACCCGCGTTGTTCACCGGCGGCCGCGTCGCCGGCCGCGTCGCCGGTTGCGTCGTTCGGGGGGATCGCCTCCGGCACGCGCTGCGCCTCTCCGGGGGCTCCCGCCCCCGTGCCATGCTGACCCGGTCGCGGACGCCACCACCCGCGCGCCGACCGGACGTCACCGTCCCGCACGCCGCCCGCACGCCGCCCGCCCCACGCCGCCCCACGAACGGAGTGACCATGGACGCCCTCTCCCGCCGCACCCTGCTGGCGGCCGGCGCCGCCACCGCCGCCACCCTGGCGGCCGGCTGCGGCAGCAACCACGCCACCGGCGGGCAGCGGGCGACCGGCGCCGCCGTGCCGCCCGCCGACGCGGCCGACGGGAGGGGCACCACCGCCACCCCGGCACCCCCGGTCCCCAAGCCGGAGGCCGTCCTGATCGGCGACGGCTCCACCTCGGACACCGGCCCCCAGCCGAACCAGCCCGTCCTCGAACCGCTGCGGCCCGGCCGGCGCCCGCCGCAGTTCGTGGTCTTCTCCTGGGACGGCGCCGGCGAGCTCGACAACGGCCTGTTCGCCCGCTTCCGCCGGCTGGCCCAGGAGCACGACGCGAGGATGACCTTCTTCCTCAGCGGCCTCTACCTGCTGCCCGAGTCCAAGAAGGACCTCTACCGCCCGCCCCAGCACAAGGCCGGCGCCTCCGACATCGGGTACCTGAGCGACCAGCACATCCGCGACACCCTGGAGAACGTGCACGCGGCCTGGCTGGAGGGCCACGAGATCGGGACCCACTTCAACGGCCACTTCTGCGGCTCCACCGGCGTCGCCAAGTGGTCCCCGGAGGAGTGGGACAGCGAGATCCAGCAGGCGATGGACTTCGTGACGAACTGGCGCACCAACACCGGCTTCACCGACCTGCCGGCCCTGCCCTTCGACTACCGCAAGGAGCTGATCGGCAGCCGCACCCCCTGCCTGGAGGGCCAGCGCAACCTGCTGCCCACGGCGGTCAAGCGCGGCTGGCGCTACGACAGCAGCGGCAACGGCACCCAGGTGTGGCCGCAGAAGATCCAGGGCGGCGCGCTGTGGGACCTCCCGCTGCAGTCCATCCCGTTCCCCGGGCACACCTTCCAGGTGCTCTCGATGGACTACAACATCATGTACAACCAGTGCGGCCCCAACACCAAGGCCGACCCGGCGCTCTACCCGGGCTTCCAGACCCAGGCGCGGGACTCCTACCTGATGGGCTTCGACCGCGCCTACAACGGCAACCGGGCGCCGTACGTCATCGGCAACCACTTCGAGGAGTGGAACGGCGGCATCTACATGAACGCCGTCGAGGACGTCCTGCGGACCATCGCGGGCAAGCCGGAGGTCCGGCTGGTCTCCTTCCGGCAGCTGGTCGACTGGCTGGACGCCCAGGACCCGGCGGTGCTGCGCAAGCTCCAGAGCCTCGGCCCGGGCCAGGCCCCGGACGGCGGCTGGGAGTCCTTCCTCGGTGCGCCGGCGGGGGCCGGAGCCCCCGCCGCCGGCTAGGACCGGGCGCGGACCCGGCCGGAGAGCACCGCCCCGACCAGGGTCACGCCGATGCTGGTCAGGAACACCACCGCGAAGGCGCCGGACGAACCGGCGCCTTCCGCCGTGTCGTGCAGGGCCGCCACCGAGCCGCCGCCGAGCGCCGCGAACAGCACCCCGGCCAGGCCGGTGAGCAGCACGTTCCCCAGCGCGTCGCTCAGCTGGAGCGCGGCCGAGTTGGCACCGGCGTCCTCCGGCCTGGAGAGCTTCATCATCAGCACGCTGACGCTCGCGATGGTCAGCCCCATCCCGAGGCCGCCGATGCCCCAGGCCACCGCGGCCACCCAGGCCGGCACCGCCGGGACGAGCACCAGCGCGGCGCCGCCGACCGCGACCGCGGTCAGCGCGAAGCCGCCGCGGATCATCGGCACCCGGTAGCGCTCGGCACCCGGCCGCCCCTGGAGCCAGGAGCCCAGCGCCCAGGTGAGGCCGCCGCTGGTCAGGGTGAGCCCGGCCAGGGTCGGCGAGAGGCCGCGCTGGCTGGTCATCATCAGCGGGATGAACACCTCGGCGGAGAAGAACGCCCCCGCCGCCACGCCGCGCAGCAGGATCACCGCCGGCAGTCCGCGCGCGGCGCGCAGCGTCCCGGCGGGCAGCAGTCCGAGGACGGCGGGCACCAGCAGCGCCGCCCCGGCCGCCCCGGGGACCAGCCCGATCAGGTCGAGGCGCTGGCCCGCGTACTGGACCAGTCCGGCGCCGGCCGCCGCCATCGCGGCCAGCCGGGTGCGGCGGCGGTCGAAGCGCCCGCCCCTGGCCACCGGGTGCTCGCGTTCCGAGCGGGCCAGCGCCGGGCCCATCACGGCCAGCGGCAGCAGGATCAGCGCCGGCACGGCCAGGAACACCCAGCGCCAGCCGAGGTGCTGGGTGACGGCCCCGGCGACCAGCGGGCCGACGATCGAGGGCAGCACCCAGGCCGAGGAGAAGGCGGCGAACACGGACGGCCGCAGCCGCTCCGGGTAGGCCCGGCCGACCACCACGTACAGCGCGACGATCACCAGTCCGCCGCCCAGGCCCTGGATCGACCGGCCGCCCACGAACACCCACATCCCGGGTGCCGTCCCGGCCACCACCAGGCCGACGCCGAACACCGCGATGCCGGTGAACAGCGGTTGCATCGGGCCGCGCCGGTCGCACCACTGGCCGGAGACGACCAGGGCGAACAGCGTGCTGGTGAAGTAGCCGGAGAACGCGAAGGCGTACAGCGGGACGCCGTGCAGCTCGCGGGCCGCCGTGGGCATCGCGGTGTTGACGGCCGTCGCCTCGAAGGCGATCACCAGGACCACCGAGACGATCCCCAGGGTCAGCGCGCGGAAGCGGCCACCGAGCACCCCGCCGCCGGGGTCGTCGTCGAGGGGTATCGGTACGGGGTCGACCGAGGTGGGGGAGGCAGTGGTCATACGGACCATCGTAAGAGCCGTCCGCGCCGTTGACTCCTGACCTCGGTCGGTGAGCGGCTCGGCCGAAAGGCCTGGGCCGACCGCCCCGCGGCGCCCGTCCCCGCGGCGCCCGTCAGTGCAGCACCTTGAGGCCCACCACGCCGGAGACGATCAGCAGCAGGCAGGCGATCCGGGCCGCGGTCGCCTGGTCCCCCAGGGCCACCATGCCGTAGACGGCGGTGCCGATCGCGCCGATGCCGACCCAGACGGCATAGCCGGTGCCGATCGGAATGGTGCGCATCGCGTACGCCAGACCGCCCATGCTGAACAGCAAGGCGACGCCGAAGACGAGGCTGGGAACGAGGCGGGTGAAGCCCTTGGACGATTCCAGGGCGACCGCCCAGACGGTCTCCAGGAGACCCGAGACGAGCAGAACGAGCCAGGCCATGACGGTGATACCTCCGCAGTCCACAGCGGCCGTATTGCCGCTGAACTGCGCCGTCTTGTCGTCACCGGGTACGACGCGCTCGTCCGGGGTGGCGGAAATGGAGCCACCTGTCAGCGACCGTAGCACATTGCCACACGGAATTTACACAACGGCGTTGACCCCCACCCCCGCGATCGGTCACCATGAACTCACTGGCCGTGTGCCCGAGTGGTTGAGGGAACCGTCTGCAAAGCGGTGCACGCGGGTTCGATTCCCGCCATGGCC
>NZ_JBHUAF010000052.1:0-32861 GCF_042789895.1 Kitasatospora sp. NPDC056783 | reverse complement strand
GCCACGGGCACCGCTCGGCCCGTGCGGGACCCGTGCAGCCGGCGCCGCTCAACGCCTTCGCAGGTCAGGCCCGAGCGAGCAGCACGTACTCCTGGTCGTCCAGCAGAGCGGTCAACGGGAGTTCCTCTCCCTCGGGGAAGGCCCAGGTGATCTCCGATGCGGCCAGCAGTTCGCCAATGCGTCCGGGCAGGCCGGCCCATTCTTCTGGCGGGGTCTCCACGGGATCGCAGACGATGATCAGCCGGACTTCCCGCGCCCCGGACGCGGCGCCGGTGGCGGCGACGTCCACGTAGGACTTCAGTCCGGCCTGTTCGATCAGCGTCTGGACGTCATCGCGCAGCTCCCAGGTTTTGAGGTAGTCCAGTGTGATGGGCCGGCTCCAAGCGGCCATGGCCATCCTGGCGATGTCGTTGGCGCTGACGCCGCCCTTCTGGTCCGCGCGCATCGCGTCGATCAGTGCGCGTCGGGCGCCGAGGTAGTTGTCGACGGCCGGCGGTGTCTCGTAGCGGGTGCTCATACCCGGAGGCTAGTGGTCACGATTTTGACCAGTCAAGATTTTGACCGGGTGCACTCCAGCGCCCGGCCAACCGAGCGCGGTCGAGCGGTCAACCGGCACGGCGCAGCAGTTCCACCACCGCGCTGCCGTACGCCCTGGATCGCTCCCAGACCGCGTGCTGGTCCCGGATTGCCTTGCCGAACGCCTCCATCCTGTCGGCTCGCACCCGCATGCCGAGCGTCGGGTGGAGGTAGGCCTGGATCTTCCGACTGCTCTTGGGACTCAGCCACGCCACGGGCGGTACGGAGCTCCCCTCGCCGAGGCGATCCGGCCGTCCGTCCGGGACGTACGCCTCGTAGTGGTCGTCGCGGGTCCGGTGGCCCCTCAAACTGTCCTGCAGGAAGCGGGCCTGCTCGGCGGCCTCCCGCACCAGTGGGTCGTCGGCCGGCAGGCCCACCCGTGTCTCGGGACCGATCTGCGGAATCGCCCTCCAGATCCCGGCATCGTCCCGTGTAACGGCCATGCACCACCAGTGGGGGGTGGCAGCTCCAGGGAGCACGCGCCCACGGGGAAGGCGCAGCGGCGCCGAGCGTCCGTCCGCTCTACGCCGCAGCGCCGATCCGGCGGCGTGGAGCAGCGTCGCGTCGCGCGCTCTGCTCAGGGCACGGGCTGCGAGCAGCGCTTGCCAGGACTTGGCCTTCTCCTGCGGGCTGTCGCCGCCGGGGCGTTCGGACTCTGTCTCGACCTCGGCCCACGCGGCCCGGGCCAGCTCCAGCCGTTCCGCGAGCTCGCGGACGGTCCCGTTCCACGCCGTCGTCCTTTCCATTGCCCCTCTTTCGATCGGCTTGTCGGGCGATGATGCCAGGCCCGGCCGACAGCCCGCCTCTCGTTTCTTGCGGTGGTACCCACCGACGGCACTGGTGATCCGCAGCTCCGGTGCCGGACGCACCCGGGAGGCGACCCTCCTCCGGCAGGTCCGGTCGGCCCGCCCAGGGTGTCCGCCGGTCGTGGCAGCCGTCGGGCACTGCGGCACCACCCGGGACGGTCCGGGCCCGGGTCCTCTTGAAGGGGTGGTACGGGGACTCCGTGCGCGGCCCTCGGCCGACGGCCACCGGGGGCCGGGCTCGGAGCCCGCTGCCTCGGGAGGCGGTCGAGGCCGATCGGGACGGGCACGCGCTCAGCGTGGGTTTCTCCTCACCCCTGCTCCCTAGACTGCAGCACGGAGCGGAACTGCGGGTGGCCCCGGCCGGCGGCCCGGTTGACGATCTCGCGGACCGTGTCGCCGTGGTCGGCCAGGCCGTGCTCCAGGACGGTCCGCAGTTGGCGCTCGCGCGCGCCGGGCAGCCACGGGTCGAGGGCGGGCGAGGTGATCATCTGAAGGACGATGTTCAGGACCACGGCTGTCGCCGTGGCGTCGGCGGCGGTGTCGGCGAGGTAGTGGAAGACCTGGGAGTCGGTTCCGGCGCCGCCGGTGGCCGCCAGGGCGTCCTGAATCTGCCGCAGGCTCCACTCCACAGGGAAACGGGCGCTGGCCGCCAGCGGCCCGGCATGCTGGAGTTCGGTGCGTTCGGTGTCGGTGAGCTCCTCCATGCGCTCCCGCAGGGACGTGGAGCGCCACTGCCACCAGGCCCGCACCTTCTCCAGCTGGCCCGCGTCGATGGGGCGGTCGTCGTGCAGGCTGGCGACGATCTCCCAGCTGAGCTGGCAGAGCATGTCGTCGGAGGTGGTCCGGTAGTAGCGGTCGAGGAGCCCGCCGCCATCCAGCGAGACGAGATCGTTGCCGTAGAGGTGAAGCAGGTGCCGGCCAAGCTGCTGGCGCTGGTGCTGTGCCGCACGGGTGCCGGCGTCCGGAACGGGGGCGTCGACTGCGGCGCCGTACTGGTCGAGGAGCAGGCGGGCCGCGGGCAGGTAGCCCGCGTTCTCCCGCAGGTAGGCGTCCCATCCGGTCGCCCCGGGCGTGCCGGGGCGACCGAGGAGATCGGTGTGGTCACGGGCCCAGTCCGGGTCGAGAGCGGTGAGCTGCGCGAAGCGCCCGCCGATGACCGCAGCCACCGGTGCGGCGGCCTCCGCGCCGGTGAGGGGATCAGACGCGGTCAGGGAGTCGAGGGTCTCGAACAGCCGCTGGAAGCCCGCCCCGTGCGCTCGACGCCACCGGGCCCACGTCACCATGGTGCGCAGGGCTTGCGCACGGGGGTCGTCCGCGACCAGGGGGGCCACCTCGCCACTCTCGGTCTCGTCCGGGGCGCCGGTGCGCAGCATGGTGGCGGTGAGGTCCCAGATCCGGTCGGCGAGGGACGGCTCCGGGCTGTGCTGGGCGGTCAGGCCGGCGTTCAGCAAGAGCGCGGCATGGCGTTGGAGTTCGGTGGCGGCCGCGGTCGTGCGGTTCGCGGCGGCTTCGGCGAGGGTGACGAGTGGTTCCCAGTCGAGGGTGGTGCCGGCGCGGGCTGCGGAGGCGAAGCCGTTGAGTGCGGCGAGCAGGTAGGGGCCGTCGAGCTCGGCGAATCGGGGAGCAGCGGCGCAGTGGGCCGGGGCGCGGTGCGCGATGGTGGTCTCGAGGTTGGCGGCGAAGGCGTAGCGGCCGTCGCCGTGCAAGGGGCGGGGGGTGGGCTTGAAGTCGTTGACCGCGTCGATCAGTTGGTCGGTGGTCAGGGTGGCGAGGTGGTCGGTGGTGGTGCCGGGCTCCTCGGGGCGCTCGATGAAGCCGGTGGGCACCTCGTCCAGGGACGGGGCAGGCCCGAGCTCGTCTTCGAGGGTCTGCAGCTGGGCCTGCTGCTGCTCGGGCAGGAGGTCGCGGATCGCGGCGAGCCGGTCGCGGCGCCACACTCCGGTCCAGCGCCGGAGGTCACTCTCGGCGGCCTCGGCGCCGAAGCGGCTCTGGAAGGCGGTGCGCCACGCCTGGGTGTCGGGGCCGTCGGTGAGGTCGGCGATCAGGCGCTGCAACCGGTCGGCGGGCAAGTGCTGGGCGCGGGCCCGGGCGAGGCGGCGCCATTCGAGTTCGACACCGTCGTTCTGCATGAGGCACGTGTCGGCGAGGGCGTGCTCGACCAGATCCGGCGCCCGGTCGCCGTGGTGCTCCAGGAGGTGCAGGTGCAGTCGGCGGAAGACCAGCCACGGGTGCGCGTCGAGCAGATCGAGGACGTCGCCGAGGCTGGTGTCCTCGTCGAGGAGCTGCCGGGTGGCGTTGCGCAGGGCCTCGATGAGGAAGGCCTCCCGCATGCGGAACGGCTCGGCCGTCGCCTGCTCGAGGGAGGGGAAGAAGGTCTGGGACAGGTCGGACCCGCCGGCCACCGGGCCGTGCTCGGCGAGCGCCTGGTCGAGAAGGTCTGCCAGCGTCGCCGCCCAACCGAGGCCGAGGTGGCGGGTGAGGTGCGGGCCCGTCTGGGTGAGCACGAGGCGGTATGCCCACTCGTCGCGCGTCGTGGCGCCGAGGTTGCCCAGCAGCGCCCGGACGAGGTCGACGGCCGCGTCGGGCAGGCCGTTCTCGGTGCAGCGCACGGCCAGTGCCGCGTAGCGGGCTGGGTCGAGGAGGTCGGTGGTCGTGCCCAGCGCTCGGACGGTGCGCGGCACCAGCTTGCCGGCCGAGGCCGCCGGCAGGGCCAGGGCGATCTCGACGATGTCGAGGTTGACGAAGGGGTTGTCCGTGTCCGGGACCTTGTCGCGGGCGATGACCATGACGTCGCTGGGGGCTTGGGTGGCAACCCTGGCCAGGTAGGCGGTGGCGGGCCACCGCATGTCCTGGCCCTCGGCTCCACCGTGGACGGTCGGCGGCCGGCTGAAGAAGTCCTTGGCGTTCAAGGGCGCGATCCAGGCCGGGGTGACCAGCTGGGTGAAGAAGGTGTGCCAGGTCAGGTGGTTCTGCGGGAGCTCCTTCAGCAGGCGCGCGGCGTCGGCCTTGGTGGGCTCGGTCAGGGCGGCGAGGGCGTCGAGTCGCTCCAGGACGGTCAGGTAGCGGGCGTCGAGGGCGTCGAGGACCACGTCGAGCATGTCCTCGATGTCGTCGAAGAGCTGCCGGGTGGCCGGGTCGACCGTGCGGGGTGCTTCCAGGTTGTTGCGGTGCGCCCAGCCGTGGAGCTTGCCGACGATGCGCAGCCAGGTCGATCCGGCCGGTTCGTCCTCCGTGATGTCGTAGGCGGCGAGGATGGCCTTGACCTGGAGCTTTTGGGTGTCCCCTGAGCTTTTGCCCGCCTCACGTGCGTCGTCGGGGACGAGGACCTCGCGGACCGAGCTCTCAAGTTCCCGCAGCATGTGGAACAGGAGCATCGTCCGGCTGACCAGCTGGAGGTCGTGGTCGAGCAGGCGGCAGGCGTCGGCGAAGACCGCTGCCGGTCCCGGGCCCAGTTGGGCGAGCCGGGCGGCCACCCGCGCCCGGCGCTTCTCCTGGTCGGGCGGCTGCGGGGCGGAGGCCTGATGCTCTGTCATCAGTCCAGGGTTTCACACCGTCGGTCGCCGGTGCCCGCCTGGCTGCGGTCGTCGCGGGCCGGCGGGTCGTGGCCGGGCTCAGGGGTGCAGGCGGCCGTCGAGGGCGGCGTCGATCAGGCGCTTCGCGCTGTCTCGGATGGTGGGCGCCGCGGTGTGGAGGTTGCGTTCGACCTCGACGGCAGGCATGTCCAGCACCCGGTCGAGGCCCGTGAGCAGGATGGGGAAGGGCGCCGCCGCAGCGGCGACTTCGGTCAGCTGCTCGGCCCAGCCGTGGCGGATCATGGCGGCCGCCATGCCCACCAGTAGCAGGCTCAGCAGGGGGTTCCGGTCGAGGGCAGCGGCGTTTTGCAGGCCTGCCTTGTTGGGTTTGCCGGTGGTCGCGGTGAGCATCCGCGCGGCCGTGGCCAGGCCTGCGGCCAGCGCGGCGGCCATGCGGCGGGCCTGGTCCAGCTCGGAGTCGCTCGCCTGCGCGAGTGCCCGGGCCATGCTGGGCAGCGAGGTGACGGCGGAACCGGTGTCGAACATGTCTGCGGCCGGTCCGACCAGCCACGGTCCCGCACCAGCCACTCGCTCACGGCGGCCCGGCGAGATTCCCAGGACCCGCTCAACCACCAGCGCGTCATCCTCGCTGACCTGCCGCTGCTCGCCGAACGCGAAGGCCCGCATCAGGGTTTCCAGGGCGCCCGCGCGTTCGGCCGCCTTCACCCGGACCGGGCGCGGCAGGGCGTTCGGTCCGCGGCGGGAGGCCATCTGCGCGGCCAGGGACCCCAGCGCGGTGTCGCGATCGGCCGGCCGGCCGTCCCCGAGCCGCGCGGCCTGCGCCGCCACCTCGTTGTCGAGCCCGGTGCGTATCTCCTCCAGGACTGCGGCGAGGGCTTCGCGGGCGACGGCCGGCTCGATCCGGTGGCCGTCCAGCCACAGCAGGGCTAGCAGTTGGGCTCGGTCCTTGGTGTGGGTGCGGTGGGCCATCAGGTCGATCAGCTGGCGGTCGGCACCGGCCGGGTACAGCCACACCGGACGAAGGCCTGCGTTGGCCACCCGTGAAGGCCGCGGGATCAGCCCTTGGGAGCGGAAGGTCTCCAGCAGTCGCGCGCTGACCTCGTGGCCGGCCGCGGCCGCGGCGTGCAGGAGGTCCTCACCGCAGAGCCGGGGGCCGGCGATGTCGTCCGTCATGAGCCGAGGGTAGCGGCCCGCCGGCCACGGTTCGACGGCTCAGGGGCCCGGTTCGGGCAGGTACTCCCGGCCGCGGAGCTCACAACGTGCAAAGCGGCAACTCGCGCTTGATGCAGGACAGTTCGCGTTGGTTCTCTGACCTTGGGCCCGCTGCGGGCCCTACTTGAGAATCCGATGCGGAAGGCAGGAATGATTATGAAGACGAGGTCCGTGTCCGTGGTGGCGCTCGCGGCGCCGTGCGCACATCTGCTCGCCCGCCGGTGGGCCCTGCGCAACGGCCTGCGGCCGTGGGAGGCCTCCCTGGTGGCGTGGGCGGCCGGGACGCTGGTCTCAGCCGTGGTGGTGCGGTTGTAGTGGTCGGCGGCGTGTCGCTCGACTGAGGGCGCCATTGGTCGGGGCGTACACGGCAATCTGAGCGCATGCCGAGTGACCACGCCTGCCAGCCGGCCGAGGTTCTGAGCCCGGAGGACGCCCGGCCGGGGCCGGCTGGCGCGCCCGTCGGCCCCGGCACAGGGCCGGGAGCGCGGTGCTGTCGCGCGTTGCGGGCACGGCAGGTGCTGGACGGCGGGCTCGTGGTGATCATCACGACTCACGCGCGCGGCTGCCCGGTGTGGGCACGGCGCTGACCCGGGCAACTGCGCCTCGGCCGTGGCCTGCGGCGCAGTTGCTGGTCAGCGCTGGGCGGGGAAGAGCTCGAGGAGGCGCTGTCGCTGGTTCGGGCCCAGACCGCGCACACGCCGAATCTCGGCGATGCCGAGGGCGATGAGCAGGCGCCGGGCTCGGACGGCCCCGGTGTGCCGGATCAGATCTCGTCGACTGCCAGGGCTCCCGGACCGAGCGTCCGGCGGCCGCTGCGCTGCTCGGCGCGTCCGAGGGTCGGCGCGGGCGGCCCCGGGACGGGTGGGTACGCGGCCGGAAGCAGCCGGGTCCGGCGGGCGGCTGGCGCGGCCGGTGTCTCGGTAGCCGGCTCGGTGGAGGGCAGTCGCAGGGGACGCCGGGCAGAATTCATGATCAACAGTCTCGCAGTCCTCTCGGCCCCGGGTGACTGCACCCGCGCCGACCCGCTCTACGGCTCGCTGCCGGAGTCGTCAGGCAGCGGATGGAGCCAGCGGGCCGGAACCGCCATCGGACGGGAACCCAGCCGTTCGACCGCGGAGCCGGTCAAGTCCTCCAGCGTGCCGCGTACCGTGTAGCCGACACCGGCCGGCAGGCCGAGTTGCTCGGCCTGCTCATCGGTCAGCAGGACCCGCACCGAGGAGTCCGGCTCCACGAACAGTCCGGTGACCATGTGCTCGGCGTCCGGCTCCGTCAGGGCGGTGACGGTCATCTCGATGTCCCGCCCGGCCAGCAGTTGCCTGGTCCGGACCAGTCCCGGAACGATGTGGGACCGAGGAGTCGCTGGGTCCCTGGCGGCCCTCGCCCAGTCGCCCGGGCGACCGCAGCTGGAGCACCGCCCTCGCGTGGCGCTTCCGCGCGCAGGCAGGTCGGGGTGAGCAGTCCGTCCGGGATCGCCTTGCTGCGGGCTCGGGGCCTCGGTGGGGCTCAGTCGCTGGAGTGCGCCATGATGGCGGTAGGCCCGAGGCAGTACCGCTTGACCCTTCGAACATTCGGGGCCGTGAGTAGAAGGACCGATCATGCCGCCTACCACCGAGCAGGGCTGGCTCCCCAGTGAGCTTCCCGAGCTGCACCACGATCTCCTTGCGCTGTGTGCGCTGAGGGTCGGAGAGACCTCCGTCGACTGGAGTCTGCTTGCCCGGACCTGCCAGACCGCGGCCGGTATCGAGGCCGTCCTCGGCGGCGACCTGCCGGAGCAGTCGTCGGCGTCCCGCAAGAGCCTTCCTGTTCTGCGTTCGGCGTTGCCCCGTCTCGCCGAGGCCCGTGACCGGGTGTCCGCCGAGTTGGAGGCCGCCGAGCGGGCCGGTGCGCGGATCGTCACTGTGCTCGACGAGGCGTACCCGGCGAATCTGCGGCTGGTGCCGGACCTCCCCCCGTTCCTGTTCTTCCTCGGCCGGCTGTCGGCCCGAGACGGACGCTCGGTCGCGGTCGTCGGGACGCGCAGGGCGACCGAGGACGGGATGCGGCGGGCGGCCCGGATGACCCGGGGCCTGGTCGAGGCGGACGTCGTCATCTACTCGGGCCTGGCGAAGGGGATCGACACCGCGGCGCACCGCACGACGCTCCAGGGCGGCGGGCGCACTGTGGCGGTGATGGGCACGGGGATCGCCGCGAAGGTCTATCCGGCGGAGAACAGGGGCCTGTCCCGAGCGATCGTGGAGGGCGGCGGGGCGCTGTTCTCGCAGTTTTGGCCGACCTCTCCTCCGGCCCGGTGGACGTTCCCTCGGCGTAACGTCGTCACGAGCGGCTCAACGCTGGGCAGCGTCGTCATCGAGGCTTCCAGCACCTCGGGCGCCAAGCTCCAGGCCAAGTTCGCGGCCAATCACCACAAGCAGGTCTTCCTCCTGCGGTCGTTGGCGACATCTGAACCGTGGGCCGCGAAGATGCTCGCCGAGCACCGGGCGGTCGAGGTCGCCGAACTGGAGGACGTCCTGTCCAGACTCGGGAGCGCCACGCAGGCCCAGCAGGCCGGGCAGCAGCGTCTGCAGCTCGCCCTGGCCGACCTGTGACCGGGCCCACGCCACTTCCCGAACCGCTCGGATTCCCGAACTGCCGCACCTGCCCGTACAAGCTGACCGGAG
This sequence comes from Kitasatospora sp. NPDC056783, assembly GCF_042789895.1. Taxonomy (NCBI): domain Bacteria; kingdom Bacillati; phylum Actinomycetota; class Actinomycetes; order Kitasatosporales; family Streptomycetaceae; genus Kitasatospora; species Kitasatospora sp. NPDC056783. Next base: position 24,077 of record NZ_JBHUAF010000052.1, on the reverse strand, counting down.
CGCCGGCGACCTGTGCGGCGTGCGCCGGGGCCACGCTGCCCCCAGTCGCTGCGGCGCACTGCCCGGTGTGCAGCCAGACCCTGCCCGGGGTCGGCGCGCCGTGCGGGAATCGCATCTGCGGTTGGCCGCCGGAGGAACGCTGCTTCAGCCGGGTCGACGCGGTAGCGATGTACGACGGCGCGATGAAGCAGACCCTGCCGCGGCTGAAGTACGAGGGCATGCTGGGCTGGGCGATGATCTACGGGCGGCTGATCGTGGGGTGGCTGGACACCCATGCTGCCGAGGTCGAGGACGTCGATGTGATCATCGGCAATCCGACCGCGCCGGATCGTCGCCCGCAGCACGTCGAAGCGATCATGAGGGCGGCCAGCGACGCCAACCGCACCGGGCGGTGGCCGTTCGCCGACCCGGACAAGCCCGTGCTGGTCAAGACCAGCACGACCACGGCGTCGGCGGCTACCGGCGCGTTCTGGCAGACCAAGTGGGCCGCGGCCGAGGCCCACGCCAAGGCTCTCGAGGTCTGCTCCCCCGTCACCGGCCTCACCGTGCTGCTGGTGGACGACGTGTTCACGACCGGCGCCCAGATGACGACGGTCGCCCGGCTGTTGCGCCAGTTCGGTGCCCGTGAGGTCCGCGGCCTGGTGCTGGCTCGCGCGCCGTGGCGGTGAGCGGGCCGCATCCCGGAGTGGTCGCGTAGCCGCTCGGTGTGGTCCGGGCGCCGGCGGCGGGGGACGCATGGTGCCCCGGCCGGAGGGCGGGCTGCCTGGAGGAGCAGCCCGTATCTCTGCTCGCGGCCCGCTGCTTTCGTGGTGTGGCCGCCGTGTCCGGGATCGTGGACCCGGACGGATGAGGGCCCGGAAGTCCTGCGACCCGACCAGCGTTTTCCCGTCGCGGCCGTGCCATGGCGGCGCTTGCCGGAAGTCGTAACCGTCGACCGGCCTCCAGGGGCCGTTGCTCGGCCGCCGAGTCTGATCTCTGTACCGCAACTGGTACGCCCGATCATCCTCCACTCGCCCTATCGCGAGCGGTGACGATTCGTCAACTACTGTGCTGGAGGATGTGTTTGGTGCGCTAGGGTGTCGGTCAGCATTCGGCTCAATGCCGGTTCTCCGTCTTCCCCTCGTGGCCCATCCAGGTCGAGGGAGCGCGCAATGGCTGCCCGGCGGTCGCGCCCATACGGCGGGGGAACGGACGAGTCCAGCGTCTAGATCGCCTTCGGCGTGCGACCGCTGGAACAGAACGGCCCCTTGAGCTTCCACGGGGTCCGGGCCCTGTGCTCTGCCCGGACCAGCAGGACCGGGCTGCCCGCCTGCTCAACAGGAAGCGCACCATGACGCTCACCGATCCGGTGATCCCCGCGGCCGACGACGAGATGGACGAGCCGCTCCCGAACCCGTTCCCGGGCGCCGACAGGTCCACTTGGACCCGCGCCTTCTCCGAGGCACTGGCCCTGGAGACCGGGCTTCCCCTGGAGATCGCCGACGCGATCGCGCCGTACATCGTTCGTCCCAAGACCTACCTCGTCAAGCCGCGAGGGGAGGACGTCTATCGTCTGCGGCCCGGCTTCATCAAGCCCGACAGCCAGACCGGCCTGCGTGTCCTTGGCGTCACCGCTCACGGCTTTGCCGGCGCCCATGTCGAGTACAACGAACGCCACCGCAGTGCTTTCGACTCGCCGCTCCATCCCGACCCCGACCCCGCCAGGATGCTGCCGCTCCTGGTCACCGGAACCGGCCCAGACGGCACGCCGCTGCCCTACGTCACGACCAGCGAGCCGGTTCCCGCCGGCACGCTCAGCAACCTGATCGGCATCACCGAGAAGGCGCTGAAGGACGACGGGAACAGCGACCGGGGGTACAGCCTCCGGGACGACCTCAAGATCTACGGGCAGAACCAGTCGACCCTCCACGTCCCGCTGCTGCGCACCATCGTGCAAAGCCATGACGGGGCCACGGTGATCCGGCGGGTGACGGTCCTGGCCGCGATCAAGGGCGCGAACCGCTCCCGGGCGCGCCTGGCCCTGCACGGGCTCACCGCCAAGGACGTCGCCTTCGGTATCGACCGCTCGCTGCTGAACCTGCGCGATCCCGAACTGCAGCCGCCGCTCATCGCCGACCCGGCCACCTGGGTTCCGGCCTACGCCACGGGGCTGCGCGAGGCGTACGACGACCCAGGCCACAGGCTGCACCAGATCGCCCAGAACGCGGCCCGCGTGGCCACGGTGCACCTGGAGATCATCGTCGGAACCGACCGGCCGGAGGAGTTCCACAACCGGGTCTTCGACCCGAACCGGGCCGACCACCGTCGTCCGCCGCTCGACTACAGCATCAGCGAGAAGTCGGGCGCCGACATGCGAGCCGTCCTGCGCGACGCCAGCAGCAACGGCCTGATCAGCGAGGAGGAGCGGGCCTGGCTCGCCGCCGAGGCCCCCATCCCTGCGAGCGTGGGGGACGGTATCGGGGTGGTGGACACCCGGGACCTGCGCGACCGCCGGCTGCTGGGCCTGACCTTCCCGGCGGACCCGGCCCATGACAGGGCGGTCGCCCGGGTGCTCGGTGAGCCGGAACAGCGAGCGGACAGCCGGGCCGAGCACGTCCGGCACCGGCTCCGCATGGTCTCCGCGGCCATCAGCGACGGCTACCGACACCGGTGGAACCCCCGTGTCCTGGACGGCCAACTGCTCAACGGCTTCATCCGGAACCGCGGGTCGATGGCGGACCTGCCCAGCTGGCAAAGCGCTCTCGTCGACGCCTTCACGGGCCCCGAGGCTCTGAAGAGCTTCCTCATCACCCGCGGGATCCACTGGCTGGCCGAGCACCAGATCATCGACGCCGACCGCGGCTCGGTCGGCGCCCAGGCCGACCGGATCCGGCGCAGCGCCGTCGACGCGCGCAAGGCTCTGATGCTGCAGCCGGCGCGGGCGGTCCGGCTGATGTTCGAACTCGCCCGGTCGAGCGAGAGCGGCACCCCGCCGCGGCAGGTCGATGCGGACGGCCAGGCCGTCGACGGCACCGTGGCGGACCGCCTCTGGTTCGACGCCGAGTTCCCGAAGGTTCCGCGTCCGAGGAAGTCCGAGGGACGGGTCAGCGAAACCGACGACACCGAGCCGACCCAGCCGGACCCCACCCCGCATGAGGTGCTGCTCGCCGCCAGGGCGGAGTTCCTCCGCACGGTCACCGACTCCCTGCCTCACACCGTCCTCAAGGTCCTGGACGCCGCACGCAAGGTGATTACGGCCGGGCACGCCGCCGGGCAGGACGCCCTGAAGGACGCATCCGAGGACGAGACCCGGGCCCTGCAACAGGCACTCAACTACGCCATGCAGGATCTGCGGAACCTGCAGAGCACCATCACCGGCATGCAGTTCGGCGGCGCGACCCTCATGGACTCCGCCACCGAGCAGTTCCTCGCCAAGGAAGGCGCCGGCGCCTCGTGACCACCATCCTGCCTGCCGGGCCCGTCCTCACCGCGCCCCGGCTCGGAGCGCTCGCACTGGCCGGTGGCCGGCACCTGACGCACGCCTACCTGAGGCCCCGCTCCTGGGCGGACCGCTGGCAGTTCGGCGAGCTCGACATCACCACCGGCATCTACCTGATCACCGACCGGGCGGGACGGCTGCGCTGGCTCGGGCAGGCCAGCCGTCTCGACGGACTGCTGGGCCGGCTCGACAGCCACCACGTCGACCCCGCCAAGCGAGCCGTGTTCGCGTCCGTCCGGGTCCTGCACCTGACCGACCGGGTCCCGGCCGAGGCCCTGGACGCGATCGAGGGGCGCTGCGCGGATGTCCTGGACATCCGGCAGTACATGAGGCCGCGCCGCTGGCCCTCGGCCGAGAACTGGCTGGCCCTGGTGGCGTAGCGGTCCACGGTGGTGCGGTCCCCCGTCCCCGGATGGCGAGGACCGCACCACCGCGCGGTCGTGGGCTACGCCTGGAGAGCGCGGCGCGCCTTGATCCGCTTGAGGGTCTCGGCGAGTTGCCTCTCGCCACCGGGGTGGGCCACCGGCTCCCAGACGATGCCGGCCTGCGCGCACATCCTGGAGACGACGTCCTCGGCGGCCTTGGTCTCGTGCAGCTGCTCGGCCTGGCCCGGCAGCGTGATCCACCACAGCGCGGTGGTGGTGTCCTTGCCGGGCGGGATGACGAAGCTTCCGCGCCAGGTCAGAAGGCCCCTGTCCTGGAGGGCCCCGAGCTGCTCGCCGAGGTGGCGCTGGCGGGCGATCCGGTAGGGCGGCATCGGCAGGAGCCTGCCGCGCGGGGTGGAGCTGCCGGCGGCGGGCGGTCGGACCGCGGGTCCGGGGAACACCGCCGCCGGCTTCCAGCTGAGGCCAGCCGCCACGGACACCGCCGAGGCGATACGCTCAGCCTCCTCGATCTCGTAGCAGGCGGACTCCTGGCCGCGCACTGCGATCCACCACGACCCGGAGTCCCCACCGGGGCGTGTCGTGAAGACATTCGCGCCGGACCAGAGCCACTTCAGACGCCGCTGGAGCTGGAGCTGGTCCAGTTGCTCGCCGAGGTGGCGCTCACGGTCGCTCGCGTACGGCGGGCGGGGCCACATGCGGCCGCCGAGCGGCGCGGGTCGGCCGATGGCCTCGGGAAGGGTGCCCGGAGGGAGCCCGTAGTAGGCGGAACTGTCGCAGGCTGCGGGCTTCCACGGGATCCCGGCGGTCGCGCTCACCGCGGAGACGACCTGTTCGGCGGCGTCGATGTCGTACCAGGCATCGGCGTGGCCCGCTGCCCTGATCCACCACATCGGCCCGGGGTCGTCGTCCCAGTAGTTGTCGAGCTCTCCGTCCCAGACCCAGGTCAGAAGCCCTTGGTCCTGCAGCTTGGCGAGCTGCTCGCCGAGGTCGCGTTCGCGGGCGGTGTTGAAGGGGAGCTCAGGGACGGTGCGTTCCGGCCCGGCGGCGGGCGCCTTGGGCAGGCTGCCGGTGGCCGGGATGACGTGGCGGGTGCCGGCGAGGATGTGCTGGACGGAGGCGTGGATCCGGGCCTCCGGGCCGATGGTGCAGTCGGCGTCGGCCTGCACCTGGTCGAAGTGGGCGGCCGTCACGTCGTTCGCCTCGAACGGGTCGATCGATGTGCCGGGCCGGGGGATGTAGTGGGTGTGGGGCTTGCGGTACTTGCCGATGGTCAGGGCGATGACCTGACCGGCACCGGCCTCGGTGAGCAGCGTGCGGGCCCAGTCCAGAGACATGCCGGCCGTGGTGAAGTCGTCGAAGACAATGACGGTGGCGCCGTCGAGCTTGCCGCGGTACTTGGGGTTCACGCGCACCGTGCGGGCCTGGGTGGCGATCGACACGTCCTGGGCGGGCCGGCCTTCGCGGGCTTTCCACCGCTCCAGGCTGGTGTCGGGGGCTTGGGCGACGCGTTCGAGCAGGTCGGGCTTGTAGTGGGAGCCGACGACGACCTTGGCGCGCTCCAGGAACTCGCCGATCTGCGCGCTCACCTTGCCCGGGGTGCTGCTCGGGTAGACCGCGAACCGGGTTCCGCCCGGGAGGGTGCCGTCCAGGTAGGCGGAGCAGAGCAGTTGGAGCATGAGGTACTCGCGCGCGCTCCAGTCGGCGATCTCGACGGCTCCGTCCCGGGTGAAGACGTCCTGCAGCTTGAACGAGGCGGAGGGCTTGGAGGAGCCGAGGCGGATGTCGGGCAGCAGCAGGGAGCGCATCTGGAAGCTCTTGTCCTCGTCGTCGAGCCTGAACGCCCACTCGGGCTCGACGAGGAGGAAGTGCTCCAGCAGGGTGCGGACGTCGTCGGGGCCGGCGGATTGCAGCGCCGTGAACGGCTCGGAGGGTGCCTTGGCCCAGAGGGCGTTGGTGAACAGGGTGTGGGCGTTGATTCCGGTGAGCCAGTCCCACTTGGTGGTGCCGACCATCAGGAGCTGGTTGTGGCGAAGCCCGAGGCGGGTGGCGACCTCGGTCAACCAGAGGCCGCTTCCGCGGCCCTTGCGTTCAGGGATGTCGTCACGGGTGAGGTGGAGCCGGGGGGCGGGCAGCTTGGCGGCCGCGCACGCGGCGGCCGCGTCGAACGGGTTGTTCGTCAGCAGGACCCAGGACAGGCCCCGTTCGACCGTCCAGTGCAGGAGCTCGGCGACCCCGGGGTGCGTGGTGGTGGTGCCGGTCCGGAAGACGGCCTTGTAGTCGAGGACCACGGCCCGCACCGTCTTGCTGCTCTCCATTGGCGCCCCTCGCACGTCGTTGCTGATCGATCGCATGATGATCCCAGTACTCCGTGTCGGGTGTACCGAGTTTGGCCAGCAGCCGCTGCCGCGGGCAGCAACGGCGGTGGCCGGCGCGAGGTGAGGGGATCGTGGTCGGGAGCGACGCCGGGTGTGCCCGGTGCGCAGAGCGGGCCGAGCAGGACCGGGATCCAGGTGGCAAGCGCGCCACTGCCGCCGAGCGCCGGGTACGCCTGGCGGCTGATCACGGCCGGCATCCGCTGCCATTTCAGGTCTGACGTGTCCTGTCGCATGGCCTGTAGCAGGAGGACGGGTCACTGTGGCCGGTCACCCAGAGGGCCGTCGTGCGGGTCCCGGGACGGTGCATGGGGAGGTCTGGCCGGTCCCAGGGCCACTCGTTCGGAGGACGGTTGGCGCGGAACGGCTCGACGATGTGGCGCTGCTCGGTACCGTGCTCCCGTGACGGCTTCTGTGACTGGCTCGGCGCGTTCCCGGAGTGGGCGGGCGCGGGTTGCCTGGGTGGCGGCGGTGCTCGTCGGGATGGGCGTGTGGTCGTCGGTGGTCCCGCTCGTGGCGGCCGGGTTGAGGGCTGAGGCCGGGTTCGGGGTGGCGGACGCATGGGTGGCAGCGTCGTCGCTGTCGGCTCTGGGAGCGTTGACAGCGCATCGGCACCGGGCGATGGCCCGGCACGCGAGCGTGGCGGGCTCTGTGGCCCAGATCCTGGTGACGGGGGTGGTCGGCGTCGTGCTGTTCCATCTGGCGTTCCATGGTGACCAGGGCCCGGAGTTCGTCTACGGCTGGGCCCCGGCGTTCGGTGAGGTGTCCTGCCTTCTGGTGCTGGGCACGGCGGTGCCGTTCGCTGTGGCCGAGATCATCGAGAAGGGCTTCGCCGGGGCCGGCCGGGTAGACGGGTAGTGGTCACCTTCCGCCGTGCCGCGACGCTCGGTCAACGGGCGGGAGGCGTCGGTCTACCCGGTTCCGGCGGATCACAGACTGCGGAACACCGCGACGACCTTGCCCAGGATGGTCGCGTTGTCGCCGTTGATCGGCTCGTACGCCGGGTTGTGCGGCATCAGCCAGATGCGGCCGTCCTCGCGCTTGAGCCGCTTCACGGTGGCCTCGCCGTCGATCATCGCGGCCACGATGTCGCCGTTCTCGGCGACCGGCTGGCGGCGCACGGTGACCCAGTCCCCGTCGCAGATGGCCGCCTCGACCATTGAGTCGCCGCGCACGGTGAGCGCGAACAGCTCGCCCTCGCCGACGATGCGTCGGGGCAGCTCGAAACGGTCCTCGGCACTCTGGTCGGCGAGGACCGGCTGGCCGGCGGCGATCCGGCCGAGCAGCGGCACGCTCACCCCGGTCCCGGCGGCCTCGGTGATCCGCGCGGCGGCGGGCAGGCGGTACGCGCGGGGACGGTGCGGATCATGTTCGATGTGCCCGAGGTCCTGGAGTCGGCGCAGCTGGTGGCTGACGGAGCTGGTGCTGGACAGGCCGACGGCCTTGCCGATTTCCCTCATGGCCGGCGGGTAGCCGTGTTCCGCGAGGAACGATTCGAGGAAGGCCAGGACGGCTCGCTGGCGGTCGGTGAGGTCGGCTTCGCCGGTGACGTGGCTGCGGTTGGGGTCGGTGGCGGTGTTGGGGTCGGCCATGGCGCGCCCTTTCGCGTGATCTTGGACGTGGACTCTAACCTGCGGCGCCGACAGCGCCCAGCGGGTTTGCGGCGGTGACCTGCACCGTTGACGCGCGGCCGGGTGGGCGGCTCATCGGAAGTCGCGGCTGCGCGCGCCGGGTGCGAGCGTGAGGGGGACCAGGCGGGTGGCGACCAGGTTGGCTGCGCCGTCGCGGCGCTCCACGGTCCCGTAGACCAGCAAACCTGCACTCTGGAGGGCGACTTTGCGGCTGCGTTCGAGGACGTGGGGCTGGACGACCACGTTGATCAGGCCGGTCTCGTCCTCCAGGGACAGGAAGAGCACGCCGCCGGCCGTCGGCGGGCGCTGGCGGTGGGTCACCAGGCCGCCGACCGAGACGAGCCGGTTGCCGGCGGTCTTCTTGAACATCGCGGCGGTCAGGGCGCCGCACCGGTCCAGGTGCGGGCGGGCGTGCTGGACGGGGTGGGCGGTGGCGGAGCTGCCGGTGGCCCACAGGTCGGCGATGGTCTCCTCGACGGCGGTCAGCGGCGCGAGGTCGGGTGCCGTCAGCGCGGGTGCGGTGCCGGGGAGCATGCCGGCGTCGGTGCGGGCGAGCAGGCCGGCGGACCACAGGGCCTGGCGTCGGTTCAGCCCGAGGCTGTGGAACGCGCCCGCGGTGGCGAGTGCTTCCAGGGCGGGCTCGGACAGGCCGGTGCGCCGGGCGAAGTCCTCCAGGTCCGCGTAGGGCTGGCCGGCCGCGAGCGCGTCGGCCTGCTCGTCGCCCAGGCCGCGCACGGAGGCCAGGCCGAGCCGGATCGCGACCCGAGCGCCGGCCCCGGTTGCGCCTTCGGCGCCGGCCGGGGCGAGCGGTTCGAGGGTGGGCCGGGAGCTGCTGTGGTTGATGTCCGCGGGCAGCACGGTGACGCCGCGGCGGCGGACGTCCTGGATCAGGGTGAGTGGCGAGTAGAAGCCCATGGGCTGGTTGGCGAGCAGGGCGCAGGTGAAGGCTGCCGGGTAGTGGTACTTGAGCCAGGCGCTCGCGTACACCAGCAGCGCGAAGCTGGCGGCGTGGCTCTCCGGGAAGCCGTAGTTGGAGAACGCCTCGATCTTCACGTAGATGTCCTCGGCGACCTCGGGCGGGATGCCGCGCTCGGCCATGCCGGCGAGGAGGCGCTCGCGCAGCTCGGCGACCCGTTCGTGTGAGCGCTTGGAGCCCATCGCCTGCCGCAGCCGGTCCGCCTCGGCGGGGGTGAACCCCGCGCAGTCGATGGCCAGCTGCATCATCTGTTCCTGGAACAGCGGCACGCCCAGGGTCTTGGCGAGGGCGCGCTCCATCAGCGGGTGCGCGATTGTCGCCTTCTCGCGGCCGTTGCGGCGCGCGATGTAGGGGTGCACGGAGCCGCCCTGGATCGGACCGGGCCGGATCAGGGCGACCTGCACCACCAGGTCGTAGAAGGTCCTCGGGCGAAGTCGGGGCAGTGCGCTGGCTTGCGCTCTCGACTCGACCTGGAACGTCCCGACGACGTCCGCTCTGCAGAGCATCTCGTACACGTCCGGGTCGTCGGGCGGGATGGTGGCGAGGTCGAGTCGGCGGCCGTGGTGCTCGGCGATCAGGTCGCAGGCGTCGTGCAGGGCGGACAACATGCCAAGGCCGAGAAGGTCGATTTTCACGAGGCCCGGGACGGAGGCGACCGATTCCTTGTCCCACTGGAGCACGCTGCGCCCGGGCATCGTGGCCCACTCGGTCGGGCAGGTCTCGCTGATCGGGTCCCGGGTCAGCACCATGCCGCCCGAGTGGATGCCCAGGTGGCGCGGCAGGCCGAGCAGTTGGCCGGCGAGCTCGCGCACGTCCGCCGGCACCGGGCCGTCGGGCGGCGGCATGTCCCAGCCCACCTCCCGCGCGTACCGGTCCAGGTCGCCCACCGGGTGGCCGAGCGCCCGGCCGGCGTCCCGCACCGCCAACTTCGGGCGGTAGGTGATCACGTTCGCCACCTGCGCGGCGTGGGCACGGCCGTAGCGCTCGTAGACGTACTGGATCACCTCCTCCCGTCGGCGGCTCTCGATGTCCAGGTCGATGTCCGGCGGGCCGTCCCGCTCCGGCGACAGGAAGCGCTCGAAGAGCAGGCCGAAGCGGATCGGGTCGACCGCGGTGATGCCCAGCGCGTAGCAGACCGCCGAGTTCGCGGCCGACCCGCGGCCCTGGCACCAGATCCCGACAGCCCTGGCGTGGTCGACGATGTCGTGGACGATCAGAAAGTAGCCGGCCATGTCGAGGTCCTCGATGACGCGCAGCTCGTAGTCGATCTGCTGGTGGGCGCGCCGGTCCTCGCTCCCGAACCGGCCGGCGGCCGCGCGGTGGGTCAGCTCGCGCAGCCAGCTGGCCTCGGTGTGGCCCTCGGGCACGGGGAAGCCGGGCAGCTGGGGGCGGATGTCGCGGAAGTCGAAGGCGAGCTCCCGGCCGAGATCGACGGTGGCCTGCTGGACGCCCGGCCACGGCGAGAGGCGGGCGGCCATCTCGCATGGGGAGCGCAGATACGCGGTGCCCGCCGCGGCCAGGTAGGGCTCCGCGTCCGCCAGCGAACGGCCTTGGCGCAGGGCGGCGAGGGCCTGGGCGAGGCGCAGCTGGGCCGGGGAGGCGTGGTGGGCGGCGGTGGTGGCGATGGTGGTGAGGCCGGTGCGGGTGGCGAGGGCGGCCAGGGTGTCGTTGCGCTCGTCGTCGCCCGGCAGCTGGTGGTCGGTCAGCTCGACGAAGACGTTGCCGGGTCCGTAGCGGTCGGCCAGCTGGCGCAGTTCCCGTTCGGCGGCCGCCTCTCCCCCGCTCTCCAGGGCCCGGCGAACCGTGCCCTTGCGGCAGCCGGTCAGCACGGCCCAGTGGCCGCCGTGCGCGTTGGTGAGGTCGTCGCGGTCGTAGCGGGGCCGGCGCTTGGCGGCGCCGGCCAGGTGCGCGTCGCCGATCACCTTGGCCAGACGGCGGTAGCCCTCGGCGCCGCGGGCCAGGACCAGCAGGTGTTCGCCGTCCTGGTCGGCCACACCGGTCGGGGCGAGGGCGGCGTCCAGGGTCAGCTCGGCACCGAACACGGTGCGGATACCGGCGCGCCGGGCCTCCGCGGCCAGCACCGCGGCGGCGTAGAGGCCGTCGTGGTCGGTGACGGCCAGGGTCTCGATCCCCAGCCGGGCGGCTTCGTCGACCAGGTCGGCGGGGTCGCTGGCGCCGTCGAGGAAGCTGTAGGTGGAGTGGACGTGCAGCTCGGCCCAGCCGGTCCCGGCCAGCTTCGGTCGCGGTGGTGTGCGCGACGGTTCGGGGCCGGTGCGGGTGGGGAACGGCACGACGGTCCGGTCGGCGTCCGGCGGCATGCCGCCCGCGAGCTGGCGGTGCAGCTCGCGCCACGGGGTCTCGCGGTTGCTGTCGAAGGGCACGGGTGGTCCTGGTGGTATTCGAAGGTGGCGGCGGGGCCAGCCCCGGGGATGGGCGGGCGCCCTCACGGCACGCGGGAGGTCGGTCAGCTGTCGTAGGCACCCTCGAGGCGCCAGCGGCCGCCCTCGACGGCGAGCAGTAAAGCCCGGCCGTCGACGACGGTGACCTGCAGGCGGGCCACGCGGGAGCCGTCCTCGGCCCACCACCGCTCAGTGGCCGGCCACGGCCCGGCCCAGCCACTCACCGCCAGCTCCCGCCCCTCGGTGACCAGGACCGCCGGAGCGCACACCAGATCGGCCCGCGCGGTGACCTGCACCTCACAGCCCTCGGCATCCCGCAGCCGCACCCGCTGCACATCGGCCGGCACCCGCACCGGCGACGGTGCCGCCAGCCGCCCGGGCCACGGACCCTCCGCCCGCTGCTCCTGATGCGCGTCCCCCCACGGAGTGCGGACCACCTGCTCCCCCGGCCCGCGCCCGCCGGCCAGCTGCGCCGTCACCACGCCGGTGTGCCCGAGGATGGCCTGCACCCGGGCGGCGGCACGCTCCATCCGCTCCAGCGCTTCCCGGTTCCCGTCCAGCAGCGACAGCTGCCGGCCCGGATCCGCGAAAAGCCCGTCCGGCACTAGGCGCAGCGCCACCACCCCACCGGCCCGCTCGTCGAAGCGCCGCTGGTACTGCCAGGCCTGGAGCTGCCAGCGCACCCGTTCGGCCACCGCGGCCGCGGACAGCGCGCCCTCGTGGCGCCACGTGCGCGAGGCCTCGCTGCGGTCGGCGCACTCCACCTCCACGGCGAACCGCTCGCAGCCCAGACCGGCGCCGGCCAGGCTGGCGTGCATCCGCTCGGCCAGCCCCAGTGCCGCGAACACCATCGGCTCCGCCGCGGTGTGCGGGCTCTCGAACCGGACCTCGGCGACCAGGTCCGTCCCGGCCGGGCGGGCGACCACCGGCCGCGCCTCCAAGCCGCGCGCGAGCCGGTGCGCTGCCACTCCCACCGCGCCGAACCGGTCCGACACCGCGGCGCCGGGCAGCGCCGCGAGGCGCCCCACGCTCTCCAGACCGAGCCGCACCAGCAGGTCGGCCAGCCGCGGCGGTGCGACCTCGCCCACCGGGAACCGTGCGAGGAACGCCGCGCTGCCATCCGGGGGCACCACGAGCTGGGCCCGGGCGGCGAGCTGGGCGGCGACCAGGCCGTCGGCGATCCCGATGCGGCACTCGAAGCCGGCGCTCTCGACCGCGTCGTAGAGCCGCTCCACCAGTACCTCCTCGCCGCTGTGGAACCGTGCCGCACCACGGGCCGGGACCGCGCAGATCCCGGGCCGCAGCACCTCCAGGTGCGCGGCCAGTGCGCCGACCGCCTCCGCGACCTGCTCGAACAGCCGGGCCTCGTCGTCCGGCACCCGGTCGTGGATCTCCAAGCCGTCCATCAGGGCCTGCGCGGAGCGGACCTTCATCTCCCGGCGCACGCCCGCGGCCCGGGCGGCCGGGGAGGCCGCCAGCACACGGCCGCCCTCCACCACCGCCACCAGCCGTCCCTCGGCGTCGCCGCCGGCGCCGAGCGCGGCGGTCACCGGCCAGTCCGGGCAGAAGACCACCACCGACCTCGTCGCCGCGGCCTCGGACCCGGTCATCGCGCGACCGCCAGCTGTGCATGTCCCGCCCGGACACCGTGCAGGCGCTGTGCCGGGGCGTCCAGACGGACCCGGCCGTCGGCATCCGGAAGCCACAGACCCACCTGGCGTCCCCGGGCGGCGGCGCCGCGGCCGCCGACCTCGACCAGCACCCGCTGGCCGCGCAGCCGCCCCCGGCCCATCCCGACGCCGGTCCACTGGCGCGCGGTGACCTGGAGCTGCACGTGCGGTGCAGGCCACGGGCCGTCGACCACCAGGGCGCAGCCGTGGCGGCGGGCCAGTGCGGTGAGCCGGGCGGCGCTGCGGTCGCTGAGCGGTCGGCCGGGGCGCAGCAGCAGGATCCCGGCGGCGTCCGCGTAGGCGGCGGCCGCGTCCTCGAAGTGGGGGCCGGGCCGATCCACCAGGTGGAGGCGGTCGAGTGCGACGCCGATTTCTGCGGCGGCGACCAGACCAAGGCCCTCGCCGCCGATGGCCGCGCACCATGTGCCTGCCGTCGTGGCCGCCGCGAGGAGGGCGAGGGCCAGCGCCGTGCTGCCGCTCACCCGCACGGCCGTCCCCGGGCGCAGCCCGCGGTCGGGGAGCAGACCTTGCAGGGCAGGCAGGACCGGCACCGCGGGTGTCGGCCGGGGCGGCTGGAGCTGGGCCGCCAGGGCGCTGATCGTCGTCTCCACACCCCCAGAATCGAACGTTCGACCTATCGAATGCAAGTTCGAATTCGGTGTGTCGCAGACCCGTCACCCATTCGAGTCAGCGATGAACCCGCAGCTCACACGCGGTACGGGTCATCGTCGTGCCCAGCCCGTACGGGTTCGGGGCCGGTCGGGCGGACGGGTGGTGGTCATCGCGGTCGGTCACCTACAGGGCCGTCGTGCGGGTCTCGGGGGTGTGCGGGCAGGATGCCGCTGACTGCGGCGCGCAGCGGTTCGATCGCTCTGCCGGTGAGGTCGTGCCAGTCGGTGGCGGGAAGCCAGTACTTGTCGGCGAGGTGGCTGCCCCAGTGCAGCAGTCCGGGCCAGGTGCGGATGCGTTCGACCGTGATCGTGTAGGGCGACCGGGGCGGACGTCCGCAGTCGTGGTGGCGGGTGCTCCACCGCACTGGCCGGGCGCCGGGCGTGGTGGCGTACACCGCGAGCGGGTCCGGGCCCGCCTTGACGCGCCAGCGTCGCAGTGCGCGGTCGGCGGCGGCGATGTCGATCTCGAGGACGCCGGCGCCGTCAGGGATCGGCGTCAGACAGTGGTCGCAGACCGCGACCAGGTCGTCTGCCGTTTGTCGTTCCACGCCGCTTCTCCGTTCCCGTGCGAGCACCAGTAGTGACACAGCGAGGGGCCTTGTGTCCGCCTGGATCAGGCCGCGGTCCCCCGGTTGGCCCTGCGTTAGTGGACGTTGGCGCTGCCGCCGATGACACCGCCGTTGATGATCACTTCGCCTCTGCGGGCCCGGGTTCCGAGGCCGCGCAGTGCGGCCACCGAGGCGAGACCCCACCACAGGACGGCGAGCCCGGTCGCCACCTGGCGGGCCGGCCCCTCGGTGCCCCACCAGACCATGCCCGCTGTCGCGAGTCCCCACAGCATCCAGGTCACCCTGGCGCCGAAGCTGCGGGTGACGCAGCCGATCAGGACGAGGGCCGCGCCGGCGACAAGCCAGACGATGCGGACGGCGGGAGCGGTGACGGGCAGACCGTCGGTGTGGGCGGCCAGGTAGGCGCGCACCGGCAGGTCGACCGCGCTCGCGAAGGACGCGTAGGGCATCTCCGGCGAGGCGACCGCCGGCGCCGTTGCCAGGGGGACGAGCAGGACCAGGGCGATGAAGGCCATGAAGAGGGTGTAGAGGGCCCCGACGCCGAACACCGCCTTGATCCACAGCGCGGTCTGCCTCCAATCGCTGTGCAGGGCCTGGCCGAGTTCGGCCCGGCGTGCCGTGAGCCACTCGGAGTCGCTCCATTGCGCGGGCATCTCCCGAGTGCCTCGGCGCGCTCGCGGGGCCTGCAGTTGCGCGGCCCAGCGGCCGATCGCCTCCTGCACGACGGTCCGCAGCTCCTGGTCCTCCCCGACGGCGATGAACCCCGCGCAGCACGCCATGGTCGGCAGCAGCAGAATCCACCAGACGCCCGCTGATCGGCCGTCGGTGGTGGCCTCCAGGGCGAACGCCAGAGCGGCGAGGAGAGCTCCGACGACGGCGCGGCCGACGCGCCGGGCCAGGTCCTGGGCGTTGAACCGCACGGGCTGCGCAAGAGGTTGTGCCAGGAGCCACGCGTGAAGCGCCCTTGCGAACCGGGCGGCGGGGGCGGCGAGGTCGCCGCAGAGGAGCAGGCCGATGACGGCGGTGAGGGTGAGCAGCGGCGGCCAGCCCGGTGGCGCGTGGTGGTGGACCGCCAGTTGGCGGCCGGCGGTGCCGACGACGACCGCGGTGCAACCGAGGATGCGGGTCTGAAGGCGAGCGGCGGTGCGCCAGCGGGCGGCGGGGCTGGACGCGGTGCGGAGGGTGGCGGCCAGTCCCCACTCGTCGCGGGTGTGATCGCGTGCCGCCTGACCACTGTCCAGGAACTGCTGGGCGCTGAGGAGCATCCGTTCGACGTCCTGCTGGAACAAGGCTTCCTGTACGTCCGGTGGCAGCCCGACGCTTCCGATGCCGGCGGCGGGGGCTCCCGGGCCTGCATCGGTCTCCTGGCGCAGCAGAGCGACCTGCTCCTCGAGTTCGGCGGTGCGCAGTTGCAGGCTCTGGGCGAGTTCGCCGGCCTCGTCTCGACTGACCCGGGCCTGGGCGAGTTTGGCGTGGACGTCTTCGAGCTGGGCCTTGAGTTCCTCCAGCTGTGTGTCGGCTTCGGGGTCTTGGCGGGCTGCGGCTTCGTCGATCTGGCGCTGGAGGTTGGCGGTCATCACACTGAAGGCGAGCACGAGTTGCTGCGCCTGGTCCCGCTCGGTGATCAGCTCGTCGTTGCGTGCTTGGGCCTTGGTCAGCTCCTCCAGGGTGCGCGCGGCCTGGTCCTGTGCGGTGGCGGCCACCAGGGCGAGGGCGCCGGCCGGGGAGTCGCCGACGGACTCGGCCTCAGGCGGCGTCGGCTGCGCGGGAATCGGAGCGGCGGTCGCGGCCTGGACGGCTCGCAGCAGTGCCCGGGCCTTGTGGAGGTTGCGTTCGCGTACGAGCGGCTGCGAAAGGTGGTCCACGATCCTCTCGAGAGAGGGCGCCTCGGGCACCTGGGCGCCGCTGAAGTACGCGCTGAGTTGGGTTCTGCCGAAACGGGCCGGCCTCTCCAGGTCCCGCAAGGTGTAGGAGGTCCTGCTCAGCAGGTCGCGCAGGTACAGGGCCAGGTCCCGGCCCTCCGCGGTCGCGGCCTGGATCGGGCCGAAGCCGCGCCCGCCCGGCTTCCTCGTCTCCCCCACTGCTCCCCCACCTCTTGTCGTGCACCGGCATGGCACCGCCAAGCGTACGGACTGTCACGCCGCGGTGGCTGAGAGCACTCGTTTTGGGGTGCTGAATTGTCCGGTGGCGTCCGGCCATGTCCGGCGGGGTCCGGCCATGTCCGCAGATGACCTGGGCGAACGGCCGCGCGCCGGGACGGACAACCGCGCCGGGACAACGCTGGGTCTCGTCCCGCTCCCACCCGCCGAAGTGGAGTCCCACCCTTGCGCCGTCGTCCCTCCCTCCCCCTCCCCACCCGCCGCCCGGTTCCCGGCCCCCGGCCCGCACACCAGCAGCTCGCACTGCCCCTCGCGCCGGTACCCGCCGTGCCGCTCGGGCACCCCGCCGGCAGGGGGATCCACAGCGGCGGGCTCCCCTCGGTCGGGAGGTGCACACCGGCGCGCCGACCGCGCCCGGGGCGCGACCGCTGCGGCGACGTCGCGCTGGACACCGGCGCCGGACAGCTGGTCGACCTCGTGTCCTTCCCCGCCGCGGCGAGGACGCTGCCCCGCGGGCTGGCTGCCGGGCGCTATCGCTGCCTCGCCTGCGGGCTCCCTCTGGAGCTGTGCGGCCCCCGCACCGATCCCGCCTACACCGCCCGGTTCCGGCATCTGCGCCGGTGTCCGGCCCCCGCCGGCCACCGGGCCAGGGTTCGTGCAGCCGTCAGGTCGCTGCGCGGTCTCGCCGACGTAATCCTGCCGGTGCCCCCGCAGCCCGGCATCGCATCGGCCGCGGCGGGGACGATGACGGCGGCAAGCCGTTCACGCGTGCCTGGCCCGCGGCCTGCGACGACGCCCGAGCGAGTTGCGGCGGCTGGTGCACCTTTCCGGCTCCGCGCTCTGGTCCCGCCCCTCGCGGTGCACCAGGAGCACGCTCGCCAGGCCGCCGGCATCGACACCGCGCAGCCGGGCAGGGTCCGCCGCGCTGTCCGGCGTTGGATCAGCTTCCTTGTCGGCGCCCGGCGCTGACGGGGCACGGCGCCGGCCCGCTCTGCCCGTCCCTGCCCAGGGGCGGGCAGAGCCGTTCCGCGCACGGACTCGCCAGCACGGTGCGCCGCGATCAGGTCAGCGCGGGCTCGGGGGCGGTGCTGCCCAGTTCCCCCTGGGAGGAGATGGACGACGCGGGGACGATCTCGCCGTACTCCTTCCCGAACCGGGCCAGGAGTCGGCGCCCGTGCGCCGGGCTGTACCCGGCCTGACGCGCGAGCTCGGCGCCGCTGATCCTCTTGTTGGCGGCGAGGTGCTCCTTGTAGATCCGCTCGGCGCGTTCGTGCTGTTCCTCCGTTTTCTCGGAGTCGTCGCCGAAGAGGTCCTGGTCGCCGTCTGCTTCGTCGGCCAGGTCCTCGTCCTCATCCGCGGTGTACGGGTCGGCGTCGGGTTCGGTGTCAACGGCGGCCGGTTCAGGTCGCTGCTGCGTGGTGTCGTTCACCGGAGCCGGCGCGGGTTCGTCTGCCGGCGCGGTAGCCGGTGCGGGCTCGGTCGGCGAGGCAGGGTCGAGCGGAGCGGCTTGCGGCTGAGCCGGCTCGACCACCGCAGCTGGCTCCGGCTCGGACACAGCGACCGAAGCGACCGAGGAGGGAACACGGGACAGCGGGGCGTCGGCGGCCGGCGGGGCGGCAATGGGGCTCGGGGCCGGGATGTCGGCCGGCGGCAGCACGTCAACTCCGGGCATGGCGGTCGGCGTGATGGAGGCGGTGGTGGTCGGGACGGCCGTCGGCGACGGATCTGCGCGCTCGTCGTGCGGGGGCGACGTCTCGGCTGCCGGGTGCTTGACCCGGTCGGGAACGGGCTGGTCCTCGAGCGCGGGGGCCAGCTGGAAGGCCGGCGGGACCTGAAGGACGGGGATGGCCGGCTCGGTGAGCCCTTCGGCATCGATCGGCACACCGGCCCGCAGGTTGCGCAGCGGGCGCAGCGCGTCGCGGCCGGCCTTGCGCCGCCACCCCCGCCCGTACTGGTCCCGCAGCTCCATCCGCAGGAGCTGGGCCTGCTGGTCCAGGCGCAGCGCGGTCTGGAAGTCGGGGATCTCCCACAGCACCATGCGGCGCCAGATCCGGAAGGTGGAGCGGGGCGCGATGATCCACCGGGGGATGCGGATGGAGTCGAGCCGTCGGCGCTCCGCCAGCTTGTTGATCTTGGCGAGGGCGTTGCGGGTCGCCTCGACGACTGCGATGAACAGCAGCGGGATCGCCGTGTGCATGGCCGATCCGAGGAGGTCGGGCCAGGAAGCGGCCGCGTTGAAGGTGATCGTCGCGCCGGTGAGGACCCAGGCGATATAGCGCAGCGGCGGCCACCCGAGGCGGACCGAGGTGAGGTAGAGGTCCAGTGCGAGGATGACGACGATGCCGACGTCGATCCCGATCGGGAAGACGGACGAGAAGTCGCCGAAGCCCTTGCTGAGCGCCAGTTCCTTGACCGCCGAGTACGAGCCCCAGAAGCCGATCGCGGCGATGATGCTGGCCCCGATGCCGATGACGACGAGCGTGGCCTTACGACCCCGCGTCCATTCGACGGCTGACGACGACATGCCGGGCCCTCCCCTGTCGCGTCCGCCGGTGCGCGGGCCGGCACCCGCTGCGGACGTGGCGTACTTGATCGCCGGTCGGTCCTGGCGCGCGTCCTCGCGACGGGCGCCTGCTCGTACCGTTCGCACAGTTCCGTCCCCGTTCCCCTGGTCCTCGTGGGCGCCACGGCGCCCCTTCATGACCTAGAAGCCGGATTCTGGCCCACCGTGTGACATCAGGCCCGAACATTTTGTTCGCTACCCGATGATGTGAACGTTTCGAGGTGAGCAGTGTATGTAGCCGACCGTCGCCTCACACAGGACCCCCGAGCCACCGTCCACGGCCCGGCCGATATCGTTCGTGCACCCGAAACCGGCTCCGACCAGTAGGAGTAGCGCTGATGGCCTCGTTGACCGCCCTCGTCACCGCCGCCGTAGCCGGCGGCGTGACCGGCTGGGCGCTGCGGCCCACGATCGCGCGCCTCGCGGTCCCGGACGGCCAGCCGTGGTCGAGCAGCTGCGCCGCCTGCCAGAAGCGCTTCACCTGGCGCTCGGGCCCAGCCCTGTCCCCGAGGGGGCGATGCGGCTGCGGGGCCCGCCTGGGCGCTGCCCCACTGATACCGGAACTGATAGCCGCCGGATCGTTCACCGCACTCGTCGCCGTCCTCGGTGTCGACACGCACCTGTTGCCGGCGCTGTGGCTCGCAGCCTGCGGCACCCCACTGGCCGTCATCGACACCGCGGTACAACGCCTGCCCAACCCGCTCACCGGCACCGCCGCCGCTGGCACCGCCATCATCCTCCTCGCCCTGACCGCGGCCTCCGGCTCGACCGGGCCCCTGCTGCGTGCCGGCATCGGCGCGGCCGTCCTGGGCCTGGTCTTCTTCCTCTTCGCGCTAGCCCCCTCCAACGGCTACGGGGACGCCAAGCTGGCGCCTACCGTGGGAGCGGTGCTGGGCTGGTACGGCTGGATCGACCTGGTGCACGGTGTGGCGGCGGCGTTCTTCCTCTTCGGCGCGTACGCGGCCACGCTGCTGACCGTGTTCAGGAGCCGCGGTCGCCGGGACGCCTCCTTCGGCCCGGCGATGCTCACCGGCGCGCTGCTGGCCGTACTGGTGAACGCATAGCCGAACCCGCACCCGCGCCGTGAGACAGGCACGCCCCGTCACGCCGCATGCCCCTCGTCGCCGCCCCGCCAGACCGGCCGGCAGGGATCGCTGGTGTCCCAACCACGCCATCGCTCGTCCACCAGCTCGCCGGTGTCCGGATCGACCACGCCCTCGGGCACCAGGACCAGCGGCGGCCGGTCGGAACGCCGGTTCTGCACAGCCCGCAGCTCGCGCTCGGCCACCCACGCCCGGTACAACTCCCGCTCGCGGACGTGCCGTAGCCGGCGCCGCTCACCCATCCCGTCGGTACCGCAGGCCTGCGCCACCTCTCGCTGCCGCCACTCGACGGGAGCTTCACCAACCAGCCCTTCTTCTGCAGCCGCTTGTCGCTCGCCTCCTGGGTGGAACGCGCGTACCCCACCTCCTCCGCCAACCGCACCAACACCTCGTGCCCGGTCCACCAACTCGCTACGCCCGCCCAAGGCGCGCGGTGCGAGTACACCTCCCCCTTGACTGGCGCACCACCCGCGCTCACGACTCACCCGCCGTCGGCCGCAGCGCCAGCGCCTCGTGGATCTGGGCCAGGGCCCGGCCCACTGGAACCCGCGCATCGCACACGGTCCGGCCGAGCGCGCAGCCCCACGGTCCACACAGCCTCCCGGCCTCCACCAGCACCCGCCGCTCGGCGGCCGCCGCCTTCCGGCGCTCACGCCCGGTCCGCTCACGGGCCAACACCCAGCGGCGCCGACCGCGCCGGGTCCAGCCTCTGAGACACCCCCTTGGTCACCACCGAGCGCAGACCTCCACCAGGCCCCGTTCGCCAACGCCTTCACTGGACCGCTGCGTCTTGGCTCTGTCATGGCCGTGCGCCGAACATGACCGTCGGCCACGCGGCATGCACGAGCACGTTCAGCGGCGCCATTGACACCGCACTGCCAACAGAGCGCTGCAACCTCGGCGTCGCTCTTGCGGGCGGGCGCGACGACACAACTGGGCAGCACGGCCCTCGCTGCGACCGCAGACGCCCGTTGAGCCGTCATGCTCCCGCTTCGCTGACACAGATACGACACGGGCCGGCAGGCCTACTCTCCCCAACTCCCGAACCCGCCACACGATCTGTTCATCCTCGTGTCCGCTTCCGCGAGGTCACTAACAACAACGGCGCGCTCGCGATCACATGCCGCACAGTCCACCAACGAATCAGACGCAATGGCATGGAATTCACCGTCGGGAATCGAGCCTGTTCTCGCCTCACGATTGCAAGTCATCCGCCAGATCCAGCCGAGTTGATGACATGGACATGCTGCGTTGCAGGCCAGCACACCACTCGCAAAACTTAAAGATCTAGTAAAGAGGCCCTCTGACCTGCACGTTTCACAAAGTCACATACTTCACTCACTTACTCACTCTCACACTCAGCTCGCCCATCGGGGCTTACGATCCGCTCGATTCCCTCCTTCCTGAAGGTCTCCAATGGGGCTCTAGCGGCAAGTCATCCAGGTAACCGAATTGACAGCTCGACATGCGTCGGCTGAATTAGATTCATTTTCCGATGTGCCAGAAATTGAAGGAAGAGAGGTTCGATTGAGAGAGCTTCATGTCAACATGCACGGACACGCTCTGATGTGACGTGACATCGAGTCGTCTGCCCGTGTATGGTCGCGGCCGAGGACACGCAGGCGGGTTGCCGATGAGTGCAGCCGTCGTGGGCAAGCTAGCGCGTGGCCCTCGTGGCCATCTCGCGACAGCGGAGAAGTCTTGGAACTCTACGAATACACCGAACTGCAGAGTCGACTCGGAGCGATCGCCGACTTCGATGACATGACTGACGACGCGGCGCTCCAGGAGCTCGTCGACTACCTCCGTCCGTTCCTGCGGAACGTGATCGGCGTTACCATCGGCAAGGGCGGCGAAGGCAAGACAACTCTCGCCACAAACCTGGCTTACATGTTGGCGGAGGAACAGGCTCTCCGCAGCGCACAGGGCAAGTCGGCCAAGCCCGTTCTGTACATCGAGCTCGACCAAAACGGTGACAGTCGTACAGACTTCGGCCTTCACGCCAAGATCCTTAAGATGGTGCGCGACCGCAACAGCGACACCGAGGCCGACGCTCAGGCGGAGGCCTCGACTCTCATTAGAGAGTTCGACGATCACGGGAAGTCTCTCCGCGACGCGATCACGAATGACGGAAACCTCAAGGTCATTAAGGATCTCCGCCCGTTCCTAGACGCCACAGTGTCCGGAAGGCACTGTGCCGACATCGCCGCGCGCATCAGCAAGCTGTCCGACGCGCACTCTCTTGCTGCCTACTTGATGCTCGCGCTTCTGCTCGCGCAGATCTCACACCTGTATCGCTGGATCGTGTTGGACTTTGCCCCCGGCGACAAGTCCATCCAGCGAACCGGACTGGCGGCGGCCACACACCTGGTCGCGCCCATCCACAACACGGACAACGCCGCGCTGGGCGGACTGGGCACGATCACGCGACTGATCCGGTCCAACCGCCGCCTTAACCCTGAAGTTGATCTCGCGGCGATCGTGTTCCTGGGGTTCCGGAAGGTAAACGGGGACGCAACGAAGGAACTGCTCAACGTTCGCGCGAAGATCGAGACGTTGTTGACTCAGGCGAACATGAACCCTGACATGGTCCTGGACGAGTACGTCCGCGACGCACGCTCGATCGCCACTCTCTGTCGCAATCACGGCAAGCCGGCTCGTGAGTTCGCCCTCGCTGCGACGGGTGAACTCAGGGATGAGAACGGCATGTTGGTTCCTCGGCCCCGGGATGAGAACGGCCGCTACGCAGACCCGGAGGCATCAGTAAAGCTCGCCGATGACTACTCAAACCTGGCACGAGGAGTGATTACCCGAGTGCGTCAACGCAACATCGAACTCCGTGACGACCAGTTGCAGGGAGCGTCGTGACCAAGCCCACCACCACCAAGGCAGCGGATATGGCAAAGGGGTCGAGGAGCGGTCCCAAGCAGGATCCGGATCCCAAGAACTCGCACCTGATCGTTCCCGCCCTCAATCTCGGGCCGGATGACGAGGACGAGGAGGACGACTACCAACCCCCTCGCGGATTTGCGCTGCCGACGTCCCCCAAGGCGGCTTCCGTCCCGTCGCAGCACGGCGTGATCACTGGGGAAAGTGGCCCATCGGAGGCAGGAGAGACTGAGCGACTTTCCGTGGTCGCCACTGCTGCCGACTCCGGTGTACGCGTTGTCGTCGCTGAGAGCTCACCGGCTGTGGGTACTGTTCCTGGCCCACAGTCTCCTGTCGCTCCGGTCCTCGACTCGGTGGTGGAAAGGCAAAAGGAACAGGCACCTGACGACCATCACTCCGGACAGGATCGGAAGGAGTCCTCCACACC
Organism: Kitasatospora sp. NPDC056783; assembly: GCF_042789895.1. NCBI lineage: Bacteria > Bacillati > Actinomycetota > Actinomycetes > Kitasatosporales > Streptomycetaceae > Kitasatospora > Kitasatospora sp. NPDC056783. Next base: position 844 of record NZ_JBHUAF010000052.1, on the reverse strand, counting down.
TATTTCACCGCTCGACAACGGAGAGCCAGCTGAACCCCCGTCCGGCGGAGCTCTGGAGCGGTCATCGGGTGCGACCTCATGGGGGCGAAACGGAGCCACTCCAGCTGTACGAGCTACCGGTTCGCTCGCCGGCGTCCCGGCCCGCCGGCCGGGACGCCGCAGGCCCACCGAGCCGTTCAACCCGGACCAGCCGCGGCAGCGCAATCAAGAAGCCATGCTCGAGCTGGCACAGACCGCTCCGAACTACGCCTCTCTCCTAACCGTCTACAGCGCTTCCAAGCTGAATGCCCTTCCCTTCGAGAATCGCAACATCAACCTGTACGGCCTCACGGCGGATCAGGTCGGTACGCAGTCAGCAGCCGACAAGGCACTCATCAAGACGCTGACGCTCCAGCGGCCGAAGCTGACGACAGCTACCTACGTCGACGCTGCGCTGGAGCCGGTGCTCCGACCGCTCGACCCGAAGGGCGTCGATCTCGATGCCATGGAGGACGAACGGGACTATGTCTACGAGCTGGCCCAGAAGGGCCTGGCCTACCGGCGCTACATCCTGAGCGATCCAGAGAGCGCCAACATGCCGAACTACAGGCCAGTCTGCTCGCTGCGCGCCGATGTCAACGCCCGCCTTACCCGGATGATGGACCTCATGGAGTCGATTCAGGGGATCCAAGCGAAGCCCTTCGAAATCATCAGCGCGTGCCTGGCCGAGTACCTGGCCAGCCTCCCGGCCGAGCGCCCCCACCTGGCTGGATGGTTTCAGAAGAACCTGGTGACCACGATCCAGTAAAGCCAAGCTGGCCGTAGCTAGCGTCAACACCAAGAAGGGGGTCCGCAGCATCTGCTG